>NZ_JBALMU010000015.1:1789-29630 GCF_036962285.1 Bacillus sp. JJ634 | reverse complement strand
CTTCTATCAGTGGGGGCTCTTTCATTCCCCACACCTCTCTTCTTTGTTTCCTCATAAGCTTGAGGTGGGGGGCTTACTGCCCGTTAAGCGTGGGATAAATCTACATAATAAAAACGAGTTTGAGACGTGTAGTCTTAAACTCGTTTTTTTAGGATTGGCGATTGGGATTTATCGTGAGCCTTATAGCTTGGGTTCAATGATGTTAAAGAAGTAAAAATTCATTAGATTTCCAACTAGTATTTCGATCCTTTACCTAAAAAAGATGAAGGGAAGGGGTTGTAGTATCGCTGGTTAGGTTGGTTCATTTTGTTCTGCTTTTTCTTCATATCTGGTTTAGATTGTAAATCCTTTGCTTGTCCAGTATAAGATTGTAGTATTTGTTTTGCTTTCGATAATGACATAACAGCTTTAGGGTTCCGAATGGATGCTGAGCGGTTACCGAGATGGGGTAAAATTTTTAAATCTTCCTTTGTAGGTGGAAGGTGAAAGACATATGCACCGCATGTAACGATTACGTCGGATTGTTGTGCAGCAAAACGAGGGTTATCAGAGAAATGGAGACCTATTTTCTTTGCTTTACCTTCTTTCAACAATTTATTTAAAGCGAGGCGTTTTAAGTCATACAAATACTTTGGCTCCAAAGCTGTTTTTGCATGCTTGTTGACAATAAATACTGCTTGCGCAAGGGAGTCGGTTGAGGTATCTGCCATTTCAGACTGTCCTTTCATATCTTTCATTACAGGAACTCCTTTTCTTCATGAGCTTTATGCTCTTTTTGATAGCATTGTTAGTTCGATAATCTATGTAGTTTGTAAGTCATTTACATATCTATGCATCATCATTATACCACTTTCCAATATTTAAGAAAGTCATTCTGAGATTTATAAAAGAAATGTTTTAGTTTTACGCCCTTTTTGAAAAAATTATGAAAGTCCCCACTTCTAATCTAGAAGTGAGGTATGATTGAAAGATATAATGAGGTAGAGACATAACGTTTGTTATAGGCTAGGGGTTCGATTATAAATATTTATAGTATCTGATGTTGCTGCTTGTGCAGTCATTTGCGGCGGATAGGCAGGAGCTCCTTGAGGCCCGAATCCACCGTAATAACCAGGAAATCCTGGGGCACCAAATCCTGGAGCACCCAATCCGCCATAATAACCAGGGTAACTAGGATAAGGCGGGTAGAATGGACGGTTCCAGAGAAGTGGAACAGCTAAACCTGCAATGAACGCAGCTGGTATGGCAAGGCCGAGCCCAAGAGGAAAAAACCTTTCGTCGTCATATTGATGTTGTTCAGGGGCATGTCGATCAATCGGGTAGGATGAATAAGTAGAATAAGGGTAAGGAAGATAAGAGTAGGCAGGGTAAGCGTATGGATATGTTTGCATATAAAAACCTCCTTTTTGAAAAACTATATAGTTTCGCACCTTGTAGAATGGCAGGAGCGAAGAGATAGGTTATCATTAATTGAAAGTTGCTAGAAAAGCCTATCAAATAATCTATCTACATGCTTATGCTTTTCTATATAGTGTATGGGATTTGCCCCGAAAAGAGCCTGTTTCACTCCATTCTGTTATAATGATGATATTTATCCCGCACTTAACAGGCAATAAGACCTCGCCTCAAGCTTAGAAAGAAACAACGAAGGTGAGTGGGACTAACTGCTCTCATCTAGCCACTTGAGGTCATAAGATGAAAGGCTCTGTGGCAAACTGGACCAACGTCGTATTTCATCTTATGCTTATCGCGGGGCCGAACAGCTGCCTCGCATTTGTAGTAAAGGTCTGATTAGCGAGATACAAGGAAACGTAACTTTGTGGTTTTCAAAGGTCAGCTTTCACCAATCAGGTTCGTACGGTCACTTGATTGAGGTGGAGCTTTTAGTGACCATAGAATGTGAATAACCATCTGTGGGCAGTGAGGGATGAAGGAAACCCCACACTGATGGAAGTTTCCCTTTAGTGCGAAGTTTGAGGTGAGTATACATGTTAATTCGAATACTAGCTATTGGGATTGGTGGTGGATCTGGTGCTGTATTGCGCTATATGATTCAAGAAGTACTGCCGTCACCCATTTTTCCATGGAGCACCCTGTTGATTAATATTGCTGGTAGTTTCTTGCTAGGGGGAGTCACGAGTTATTTTATGAATCGAAATCGAGGAGAGATTCTTCAGTTAGCTTTAGGTACCGGTTTGTGCGGAGGGTTTACGACGATGTCGACGTTCTCTGCTGAAGCGGTGGCTTTAATGAGAGAGTCGATACTACTTAGCGGATTATATATCGGGTGTACGGTGTTAGGCGGACTGACCGCTTATTTCATTGGGCAACATGTATTTCGAGGTAGAAGTGGAGAACGAGGATGAATATTGTTCTTGTATGGATTGGCGGAATGATCGGAGCTATTGCAAGATATAGCGTGCAAACGTATTTGAAGAGGATTTTACCGGAAAGTACGATTCCACTAAGTATTTTGATTATTAATTTGATGGGCTCTTTTGGATTAGGCGTGTTTATTTCAGCGGGGAATGAGTTAAATCTATCGTGGCAATTGTTTAGTATGACGGGTTTTTTAGGAGCCTTCACAACGTTTTCAACGTTTAGTTCAGAAAGCCTATTTTTGCTTGGGAAACAGCAGTATATGAAAGCCTTTTTATATATAGCAGGTTCGATTATAGGCTGTATATTTGTATTTTTTATTGGCAATATTGTAGCGATGTCGTTATTATAATAAGAAAATGAATTTGTAAAGCAAAAGAAGAAATGACATGGATTGTATCATTTCTTCTACAGCATTTTTTTGGGCTAGTACAGCATTTTGTCATTATTCATGCAGGAATCAGTCTAGATGTGTGGAGAGTGTAATTCATAGACTGTAATTTCTGGACGCGACAAAAAACGATAAGGAAGGCGAGTTGTACCGATTCCTCTATTCACATATAAAGTGAGGGAGTCGATGTTGTACAAGCCTTCCGGATATCTCTCGGCAAAAGGTGGAGTGACAAGTGCTCCAAAAAACGGAATTTGCACTTGTCCACCGTGACTATGGCCGCTTATTTGCAGGTGAATTGGATAATTCTTTGCCGTATCCGCTAAATCAGGTGCATGAGATAATAGAATGGTATACTTCTTTTCAGGAATACCAGAAAGTGCTTCTGGAAAGTCTGGCTGACCGAGCATCGCGTCGTCAATACCTGTGAGATAAATAGATTCCTTTGATAAAAGAGAGAGCTCTATGTTTGCGTTTTGTAGAAGCGTAAATTCACACATTTCCATAATGGATTTGTATATTTCAGAACCATAACCACCGTGATCGTGGTTTCCATATACACAGAATTTCCCTAACGGAGCATGAAGCTTTTGTAACACAGGAATAATTTCTTTATAATTCCTATATTTATCCGGTTTGTCCATTAAATCTCCTGTAAAGATAATGACATCCGCTTGCAGGGCATTTATTTTTTGGATAAGTGTTTGTAAGTCTTCTAATTGAAACTGAAATCCTAAATGTGTGTCGCTAAACTGAACCATTTTTAAACCGTGAAATCCTTTTGGAATGAAGGAGTGACTGATTGAAATATGGTTGGTTTTTAACCAGTGCGGTTCAATATTATGGATGTAGTATTTTCCGCCAATTCCTAAACCAGTGATGGTTAATAAAGAGGCAATACTTTTTTTAAGAAATGTTCTGCGTGAAATAGTTTTATTCATGTTAATCAACCTATCTAATAAATGATACTTCCTCATATTAACAAATAAGAGATAGAAAAAGAAGCGATATATTATTTTGTTACACTATATTAAAGAAACGGAAACGGATAGGACATATTGTTTGTGCCTATACGGAGGTGCTTGATGACTCAGCCTTTGTTTATAACAGTTCTTATACTTGTATGTACAATTGCTTGTATTATATATGGAAAATTTAGAGCAGATTTGATTGCATTAGTTGGCTTAGTTGTACTAGGTTTAACTGGAATTTTATCTTTAGAGGAACTTTTAGCGGGATTTGCGAATCCGGTCGTCATCACGCTTGCTGCCTTATTTATCGTAAGTGCAGGTATTTTTAATAGCGGGCTTGTTGACGAAGTTGGAAATTATTTATTGAAATTCGGTGTAGGTTCAGAATTAAAGCTGCTGCTTATTGTGATGATAACGGGTGGCTTACTTAGTGCTTTTTTTAGTGGAACGGGTATTGTCGTCATTTTAATTCCGATTGTCGTAAGCATGGCTTTGAAGAAAAAAATGAGCCCGTCCCGCTATTTATTACCGCTCGCTTATGCGAGTAGTTTAGGTGCTGTTCTTACCTTAATTGGGACAGCGCCGAATATTTTGATTAGTTATATTTTACAAAGCGAAGGCATCGTAAAGTTGAACTTTTTTGATTTTACACCTATCGGACTTGTGGCCTTCGCGGCAGGTGTAGTATTTATGCTGACACTAGGGAGAAAGCTGCTGCCAGAAGAACCATTAGCAGCGAGGAACAGCGTGAAGGGGTTATCGGCCAGGGAATTAGCCGGCATGTATAAAGTATATGATCGTCTGCATTATTTACACATACCGGGCAACTCGGATATTGTTGGAGAAAGACTAGCTGATTTACATCTTCCGTTTCAGTATGAAATTACGTTGATTGAAATTAAGCGTAGAGCGAAAGAGAAGCAATTGCCTTTGCTTTCAAAGCAATCGGTTATTTCCGCTAAAGCAGATGAAGTACTGCATCCAGACGATATTATTTTAGTGTTTGGGGAAGTCGAGAATGTAGAGCGGTTAGCCGTCGATTATGAATTAGAGTATAAACACTTTAATCCAGAACAAATTAAAAAGCACTTCGTGAGCAGTAAATTTGGTTTAACGGAAATCTTAATTATGCCTCACTCTAATTATGAAAATCAAACACTCATGGATATGCAGTTTCGTGAAAAATATCGTTGTAACGTATTAGCGATTAATCGTAATGGCGAATATATTCAAACAGAGGTCGGGACAGAAAGACTAAAGCAAGGTGATGCTCTTCTTATTCATGGAGAGTGGAAAAACATTGAGCGTATTTCAGCGGATCTTGAAGACATGATTGTCATTGGAAGCGCCTCTGAAGAAGTTGTCGAGCAACGGGAGCGTACTCAGTCGAAGGCGCCGATTATAGCTGCTGCCATTACGGCCTTGATGATTATTCTCTTATCAATTGGTGCGATACCATTTGTCTTATCCGTTGCAATTGCCGCACTGCTGATGGTAGTAACCGGTTGTGTACGTTCGATGGAAGAAGCTTATCAGAAGATTAATTGGGAGCCTGTTTTATTAATTGCGGCGATGATGGGCATTGTGCGGGCGTTAGAGAATACAGGCGGTGTACGATTAATTAGTGATTGGTTTGCTATATTCTTTGATTATACAGGTCCGTATGGTTTGCTAGCTGGCTTTTATTTATTAACGATGCTTTTAAGTCCGTTTATTCCTTATGGGGTAACTGCGATTGTGATGGCTCCGATTGCCTTATTATGTTCTAATACATTAGGAATAAGTCCAATTCCAATATTAATGGGGATTGCCATTGCTGCAAGTGTTGCATTATCTTCACCTAAAGCTACGTCTAGCAATACCCTTGTAATGACGGCTGGTGAATATCAGTCAAAAGATTTCGTGTTAATGGGAATTTTATTGCAAATTTTTGTTGGAATTGTCTTAGTTTTAACAATCCCATTGTTCTTTCCATTTTAAAGATAATAGGTTACTTAATGGGTTTTAAGAAATTTCGTATTATCAAGAATAGAAACTAATGGTATAATTTGTGCATATTGATGTTTCGTGATTAGGGGGAATACATCATGGATGCAGATAACATATTGGCGAATCTTGACCGAGTTGTTCCGTTTTTTCAACCAATTTTTAGTGCGGATCAACATCAGGTTATTGGTTACGAAATATTAGGGCGTTTTGAAGAGAGCTCTGAATATAAGAGTTTAGGACCTTTTTTTCAAGATGCGACCATTCCAGAAGAGTATAGAATTGAAGTAGATAATTATTTACTGGAAGTAGCACTAGAACGTATTAAGGATTACGGAGAAGAATTTCTTATTTTTATTAACCGTGACCCAAATTTACTGATGTTTGATCATGGCGAGCAATTTATGGAAACGTTGAAACAACATTTAGAATTAGACGAGCTTTCACGTGTTGTGTTGGAGCTATCTGACACTATTGATATCGATAATTTTGAGCCATTGCAGCACGTACTTGCGTACTATAAAACGTACGGTATTAAGGTTGCTTTCGATCATTTAGGGGATCATAGCCAACTTGATAAGATTGCACAACTGTCACCTAATATTCTAAAGGTTAATGTAGAACAAATGCGTATATCTGGCGGAGATGCTTATCAAGTCGTTTTATTTTCCCTTAGTATGTTAGCTAGAAAAATTGGAGCGAGCTTATTATTTGAAAATATCGAAACAGAATACCAGCTTCGATTTGCTTGGAAAAATGGAGGGCGTTATTATCAAGGATACTTTTTATCAAAGCCCGATTTATTATTTATTGACAAGCATAAATTACGTGAAAAGTTTCAGCAAGAATGTCAAAATTTTATCTCATATGAAACGAAGAAATTAGAAGCTGTTTATGAAAAAACGCAACGGTTCAATGAAGAGATAAACATGTTTTTGAAAGTACAGAAGCGTTATGAATCACATGAAGAAATGCTAAAAGTGCTAGCCAATAAATTAGAAAAAGTTTGTTTTCGATTGTATGTATGTGATGACCAAGGATATCAAACGTCACCCAATATTCTTTACAAAGATGGTGAATGGCTCATTCAAAAGGGTTATTTAAATAGCAATTGGAGCTGGAGACCGTATTTCCTAGAAAATATTATTAAAATGAGGAATGAAAAGACGGGGATTTTATCAGATCTGTATAGTGATATTGAAACAGGTGAAACAATCCGAACGTTCTCTTATCCCATTAATAATAAGGAATATGTTTTCCTTGATTTATCTTATAGTTATTTGTACGAAAATGATGCTTTATTATAAGAGTTGACAAAAAAAGTTGAGCTCTAAAAGTTGTTTATGAACAACTTTAGGCTCAACTTTTTTCGTTTATACGTATGGATTACTTCGTATTTTGCTAATCTAATTGTAGTTCTTTTTTGATTTCTTCGAGTTCAAAGCCGATAATGGCTTTTCCATCTATGACAACAGTAGGTGTTGAATAAGATCCGTATTTTTTTGTTAATTCTTGAAGTGCAGTTTTATCTGTTTTAATATTTTTTTCCTTATAGGATATGTTGTTGTCGTTAAAAAACAATTTCATAATTTGACACGGAGGGCAGTCCGGTTGTGTATAAAGAGTTACGTCTTTCATTTTCTTCCTCCAATATGCAGTTCGATTTCGTATTCTTATTATAGAGAAAGTAACTATTCTTTTAAAGCGATTTGCTTATCTTTTCTTCTTTTTGTTTTCTCATTAAATAATCGACGAGCCCCATTGAGCAGACCTCTAAATCGAGCGCTATAATTTCAAAAACGGGATGGTCAGCAGGAATTCCTTGTTTTGCTAGTAAATCATGTGTTTTGTCATACAGTGTTTTCTGAGTCATTGACACTTGTTCATCGAAACTTGAACATGCATGAAAGGCGCTCTCAGCTGCTTCTATATAAATAGGGAGCCATGTTTGGATTTGATGGTAGACTTCTTCAGGGTTGTCAGATACACCGTAATGACCAAAATAAATGCGTTCAACCCCGATGCTTCGATATAGATCAATGGCGGCTAACATCGCTGTTGGATTAAATTGATTCGGTGAAGTAGATGGCATGTACCATTCAATTCCTGCCTCATCTAGGTCGCGATAATAGACACCGATTGTATCTCCTGAGAACATTCCTTTAGAAGTGGAATCAAAGATGCTGAGATGATGGTTGGCATGTCCTGGCGTATCGTAAAAAGTGAGAGAAGCTTGATCAGTAAATTGAAGTGTGTCTTGATTGTGCTTAATGATGAGCCTGTCTTTCGGTATAGGTAAAATAGGGTTGAATAATTCATCGAATTTATTGCCATAGACAGCTTTGGCACCCGCAATTAAACGGGAAGGATCTTCGAGATGTCTAGCTCCTTTAGGATGAACAATAACTTTGGCATTCGGGCAATGTGATAAAAATAATCCAGTGCCGCCAGCGTGATCTAGATGAATGTGGGTTAAGATGATATAGGCGATATCTGCAGGATCAATATTTAATTCGGCTAACCCCTTTAAGAGATGAGGAATAGAAGGACTTGCTGATGTTTCTACAATTGTTAAAGGTGTATCGTGTATAACATATGTACCTGTCCGATGTTCGCGATTTAAATCGAATCCATCGATTAACGAAATTCGAAATCCGAGTTCAGAAATTGTGTCCATTTAGGCCGCCTCCATAATAATTTATTATGTACAAATGCTTGTCCTTATTTTATTCTGTTAATAGTGCCATGTAAAGAATGAATATTTAAGTATTCTGAATTTATTTGGTCGTGGTTATTGGATAGAAAAGTATGATATAGTGAAACCTATCGAAAAGGTTTTATATTAGAAAGGAGTGGTAGTATGTCTCAATTGCAGGGCATTCTTACCAGATTGAAAAATCTTCAAGAGCAAGCAAAGGAAACCGAGTCTGCTCAACGTTTTTTTGAAATAGATGGAGTGAAAATCTGCCAAGTTACATATTTCAGCAAAACGGACATGTTTGAGCTGGAAGTATACAGCGAAAAAGGGAAGTCTTCGAAATATCAATTTGATAATGTTGATATGATTACAATCGAAATCTTTGATTTACTTCAATCTTAATAGTACATGCTAAAAGAGCCAACCTGATTTAATTTTAGGGTTGGCTTTTTTCTATGAGGCTATGTGTATGCCGTTATTGCTTGTGAGAGTATTTTAGCTTTAGGCTCCGCCAGTTCAAAGGCAGTGCTTCTCTCTATTGTTTTAGCCTATTCATAAATCATTAAACAACGAGGAATGCTATACGTGGAGGGGTCATATGAATAAAATAATGGTAAGGTGTCCGAGTTGTTTAGATGAAAGGAATATCGAATCTGTGTTAACCGCTCAATCCAACCAAAATGTCATTTATGAGTGCCCAAATTGTCGATATGTGGCGAAAAATATACAAACAAGTAAGGGATGATGAATGCGTTTACATTTCTTTGAAATCAAGGATATTTGGTGAAGCGATTTCTCCTTACCTATGTTACACTAGAAATAAGAGAGAATTTTAATAACATATGGTAAGGAGTTTTTACATGATTGGTACTCATGATGGGAATTTATTGGATTCAAGCGTGAAAGACTTGATGATATCTTCAGAACGGGTCGCCCACGTGCAAGTAGCCAACAATCTTGAACATGCGCTTTTAGTATTAACAAAAAGTGGTTATACGGCGATTCCGGTACTAGACCCAATGTATAAACTGCATGGATTAATTAGTACACCTGTGATTCTTGAATCAATATTGGGACTCGAACGGATTGAATTTGATAATCTTGAAAATAAAAAGGTTTCCGAAGTTATGATTCGAGATATTCCCCGACTTCATGTAGAGGATTCAGTGATGAAGGGGTTAGAGTTATTAATTGACCATCCGTTTGTATGTGTTGAAACAGACGAAGGGGTTTTTGAAGGTATTATAACAAGGAAAGTATTATTACAGCATGTATATGAAGAAGAGCTGGACTCTTAAGGGATAATGAAATTGGCCTCCGCAATGGAGGCTAGTTTTCTTTTTTAGGCTCAAATAAGATGGTGAATCCATTTTATCCCACACTTAAAGGTAGTAAGCCCCCCATCTCAAGATTAGGAGGAAACCAAGAAGATAGGTGGGGAGAAAACTGCTCTCATCTAGCTGCAGCTCCTAGCCCCTCGAAGTCATAAGCTGTCATGCTCTGTGGCAAACTGCGCCACGCCGCATTTCACCTTATGCTTGTCGGGGCTAAACAGTCGCCTCGCTTTTATGGTGGCTAACTATCAGTAGGGGATGAAGAATCCCAGCTGATGCAAGTTTCACTTTAGAGCAGAGTTTTTTCTACATATTATACAGTGTAAGTAAAGCTGTACCTGAAAGGGTGTTGGTATGATTCGAGATGAACATACACTACAGAAAAATCAGTCATTAAAGCGACCGTTAATTCTTGCGGCTATTATGTTAGCAATGTTTTTAAATGCTATTGAAGGAACGATTGTATCGACGGCTATGCCGGCCATTGTGAATGAATTAGGCGGATTTGCCCAATACAGTTGGGTTTTCTCGGGCTATTTATTAATGAATGCAGTTACGGTATTGATTTATGGGAAATTATCCGATTTATTTGGCCGGAAACCGATTTTTTTATTTGGTATGATTCTTTTTTTATTCGGTTCGATTTTATGTGGCTTCGCTAATACGATGACAGAGTTGATTATTTACAGGTTTATTCAAGGTTTTGGAGCTGGAGCTGTAGCGCCTGTTGCGACTACGATTGTCGGCGACATTTATGATAAGCGAGAGCGTGCACGGATTCAAGGGTACTTGTCTAGCGTATGGGGGATTTCTGCTGTAATGGGGCCGGCTCTCGGTGGTTTAATTGTTGAATCCCTCACCTGGCGTTTAATATTTTGGATGAATGTGCCGTTAGGTATTTTATCAATTATAGGGATTTGGTTTTTCCTTCATGAGAATATTGAAAAGAAAAAGCATAATATTGACTATAAAGGTGCTGTTTTACTTACACTTGGGATTTCTACATTTATGATTATTCTCGTTGAAGGCGGCGTAAGATGGACATGGATTTCATGGCCTATCCTTGTACTTATGATTACTGCTCTTAGTGCCTTTTTCTTTTTTGTACGAGAAGAGAAAAGAGCGCCTGAGCCCATGATGCCATTTAATATTTGGCAAGAGCGGGCGATTTTAATTGCTAATATTGTTTCTTTAACAACAGGTATTATGATGATTGGTTTGTCCAGCTTTCTTCCGACATTTGTTCAAGGAGTTATGGAGCGTTCACCGACAGTTGCTGGCTTTACATTAACAGCCATGTCGATTGGTTGGCCGATTGCGTCCGCATTTGCAGGACGGTTGATGCTGAGGATTGGCTTTAAGGAAACGTCGTTACTCGGCGGCGTATCCTTAATCGTCGGAAGTATTGTGCTCGTTTTTATGAAGCCGGAATCAGGGCCTTTTGTCGCTGCAATGGGATCCTTTTTTATCGGAGTCGGAATGGGCTTAACCTCTACCTCATTTATTGTATTGATTCAAAATAAAGTAAGTTGGGAACAGCGAGGGATTGCAACCGCCTCAAATATGTTTATGCGAAACGTTGGGAATACGGTCGGAGCTGCTTTGCTTGGCGGCGTTTTGAATAGCCGCTTTCAAGCTTATTTAACAGAGCATACGAAACCAGAAGAGAACGTGACTTTAGATACGGCTAATCAATTGCTGGATAGTGAGGCGCGGGCAAAGCTGCCAGAACACATTGTTGAGGTACTTCAGACTGGTTTGACACTTTCTTTACATACGGTCTATCTTATTGTCTTGCTGCTAAGTGTCATCAGCTTTCTCTTGTTGCTATTTGTACGAAAAAAGAAATAATAGGATGTACGGCCTTTTCTTGATTAGAAAAGGCTATTCATGTTTTTTTAGAGGTTAAGAAAGTATCGCATTTTCGACGTGTTTTGATGTCTAGCTTGAGACCAGTACTAGTCGCTTCGGAAGGCAAAGAACATATCTGCTGCTAGCCGTTTATCTTATACATGCGCTTTTTGCTTGTATTATAAAGCGACTTTGTTGATAATGAAACGTGGGATAAATTTAAATAAAACGATAAGAGAAAATTATCAAGGTGGATGTTTAATGTCATTTTCTGAATTTCATTTATTATCTGTGCTAGCTGAGGAAATGAATATGCGGAAAGCTGCAGAACGATTATTTGTGTCACAACCAGCGTTGTCACAGCGACTACAAACGATAGAGAAAGATTGGGGAACCAAATTATTTTTACGTTCACAAAAGGGACTGTCGCTAACACCTGCAGGCGAGGCTGTCGTTCGTTTTGCCAACGAGGTGCGGGAGAAGGAAGAAAAGGTTCGCGAAAGTATTCAAGCGATGGATCACGAGGTTTATGGAACGTTGAAAATTGCCTGTGCATCGATTGTCGGGCAAAATTGGTTACCTCAAGTGTTAAAGAAGTTTGTCCAAAAGTATCCGCATGCAAAAATTTCCCTCATAACTGGTTGGAGCAGTGAGATTTTAAAATCGCTCTATGAAGGGCAAGTTCATGTGGGCATTATACGTGGAGCTCCTGATTGGAAAGGGGTTAAACAGCATTTATTTACAGATATGCTGTATTTAGTGGACACGGAAATGAAAGAGCTAGATCAAGTGCTTGAGACGGATCGACCGTTTATTCAGTTTAAGAGCGATTCGAATTATTATCAAGAAATTCAAGATTGGTGGCATAGACAATTTCAAACAACACCTAAAAATACGATTGTCGTTGATCAAATTGAGACATGTAAACAAATGGTGTTTAATGGGATTGGCTATGCGATTTTACCTGCCATTACACTTCATGATAAAGATACGAATATTTTTAAGATACCTCTTTTTGATAGTCAGAATCATTCGATTGAGCGTGATACGTGGCTATGCGGCTATGAATCGGCGTTTCAGCTTAAACAAGTGCAAGCTTTTACAGAAGTAGTCAAAGAGCATATTCTCGAGCAAGGGATGATATAAGAAAGATTAAGAGGGTCAAAATCGCTTTATTCGTTCGTTTTCTGTCAAAGAAAGGGTTTTCTTGATGAATAAAATATGTAGGTTATGTTTTTCGAGAGATTCAGCTTGTTTTACGAGCGGTTGTCTGATAAATTAAAAACGAGTAAGGATACATAACTAGGGGGTTAAGCAAAATGGATGCACGCGAAATTATTTCATTTATTGCAAATAGCAAAAAATCAACACCTGTGAAGGTTTATGTTAAAGGTGATTTAGAAGGTGTAGATTTTGGAGCAGAATCTAAAACATTTATCACTGGAAACACAGGGGTTGTTTTCGGTGAGTGGGCGGATATTGAAGCGGCTCTTACTGCTGCTGGAAGCAAAATTGAAGATTATGTAATTGAAAACGATCGTCGCAACTCAGCGATTCCTTTATTAGATTTAAAAGGAATCAAAGCTCGTATTGAGCCAGGTGTTACAATTCGCGATCAAGTGGAAATTGGTGACAATGCGGTTATTATGATGGGGGCGACAATCAATATTGGTGCTGTAATCGGTGAAGGTACAATGATTGATATGAACGCTACACTTGGTGGACGTGCAACCGTTGGGAAAAACGCTCACATTGGTGCTGGAAGCGTATTAGCAGGTGTAATTGAGCCGCCTTCTGCAAAACCAGTTGTTGTAGAAGATGACGTTATGATTGGGGCAAACGTTGTTGTACTAGAAGGTGTAACGATTGGTAAAGGTTCTGTTGTTGGAGCTGGTGCTGTCGTAACGAAAGATATCCCACCTTACTCTGTAGCAACGGGCGTACCTGCACGAGTTATTAAAGAAATCGATGAAAAAACAAAATCAAAAACAGAGATTTTGCAAGAGCTTCGTCAACTTTAATTTTTACGTACAATAAACAGAGGAGAGCGTGGATATTTTTTATCCGCGCTTTTCTTAATAGAAAGGGAGTAGAATCATGTCGCAATTAAGTCCATTTGTTGCTATTCGTCGAGACTTGCATCAAATTCCGGAGATTGGTTTTCAAGAATTTAAAACACAAGCCTATTTATTAAACTATTTGAAAAGTATTCAAAATGATCGAATGGAAATTGAAACGTGGCGAACGGGCATTTTTGTGAGAATTGCTGGAACGAACCCGCGAAAAACGATAGGATACCGAGCGGACATCGATGGTTTACCGATTAAAGAACAAACTGAATTAGCGTTTGTTTCTCAGCATGAAGATTATATGCATGCGTGTGGACATGATTTTCATATGAGTATTGGGCTAGGTGTACTGACTCATTTTGCTAAGCATGCTATTGAAGATAATTTGTTATTTATTTTTCAACCTGCTGAAGAAGGACCTGGCGGGGCAGAACCTATGATGAAATCGGAGACGATGCAGAAATGGAAGCCGGATATGATTGTTGCGCTGCATGTGGCTCCTGAATATCCAGTCGGGACTATTGCTGTAAAAGAAGGATTATTATTTGCGAATACATCTGAATTGTTCATCGATCTGAAAGGTAAAGGCGGACATGCTGCATACCCTCATGAAACAAACGATATGGTGATTGCTGCTTGTCAATTAGTTGGACAATTACAATCTATTGTATCTCGTAATGTGAATCCGCTTGATTCAGCTGTTATTACGATTGGAAAGATTACGGGAGGAACCGTTCAAAATATTATTGCGGAAGAAGCTCGTTTAGAAGGGACTATTCGAACGTTGAACGCAGAGTCAATGAACAAGGTGAAAGCTCGAATTGGAGCGCTTGTAGAGGGAATAAAAGCAGGCTTTGAATGTGAAGCGGAAATTGATTATGGTTCAATGTATTATCAAGTGGATAATGAGGAACAATTAACACGAGAGTTTATGAAATTTACTGATGAAGCAGCAGATGTAGATTTCTATCATTGTAAAGAGGCCATGACGGGGGAAGACTTTGGCTATATGTTAAAAGAGATTCCTGGTTTTATGTTTTGGTTAGGAGTCCAATCAGAGTATGGACTGCATCATGCAAAGCTGAATCCAAATGAACGAGCGATTGATTTAGCGATTACCCATTTAGTGAATTACTTTACATTTAAAGGTAATTCGTAATAATTATGAAATTATAATTGTTAAAAAGTGAAGCATATTCGACAAAATAAGCTAAATTCTTGACCTTGCCATCATTTGGTTCTACAATAGACTATAGTGGTAAAAAATAACTGAGAATATTAATTCACATTCTCAATTGAATACATATTGGAGGGAATTTAAATGGCAGAACGTTTTGTAGGAAAACAAGCACCACGCTTCGAAATGGAAGCAGTATTACCAAACAAAGAATTCGGAAAAGTAAGTCTTGAAGAAAACATTAAAAATGACAAATGGACAGTTTTATTCTTCTATCCAATGGACTTCACTTTTGTATGTCCAACAGAAATTACAGCATTATCTGATCGTTATGATGAGTTTGAAGATCTTGATGCACAAGTAATCGGTGTATCAACAGATACAATTCATACTCACTTAGCTTGGATTAACACAGACCGTACAGACAATGGTCTTGGTGAGTTAAAGTACCCGCTTGCTGCTGATACAAATCATGTTGTATCTCGTGAGTATGGTGTATTAATTGAAGAAGAAGGGGTTGCTCTTCGCGGTCTATTCATCATCAACCCAGAAGGCGAACTTCAATATCAAGTAGTAAATCATAACAATATTGGTCGCGATGTTGATGAAACATTACGTGTACTACAAGCACTTCAAACTGGTGGTCTTTGCCCAGCGAACTGGAGACCTGGTCAAAAAACACTTTAAGTTTCATTTACTGACTATTAATAGTAAGACCTAACTTATAAGTTAGGTCTTTTTTTAAAGATAGGTGTATCAAGTTCGAGTAACAAAAACGATGAACATATACGCTTTAAACAATAATATGTATATGATGGAGGGGTTTACGATGAAATTACGTGATCAAATGCCAGAGTTAAATGGTGCGACAGAATGGTTAAATGGAGAAGTAACGAAAGCAGAATTGATTGGTGAAAAACCAACGTTAATTCATTTTTGGTCAATCAGTTGTCATCTTTGTAAGGAAGCTATGCCGCAAATTAATGAGTTTAGAGATAATTATAAAGATAAATTAAATGTAGTGGCTGTACATATGCCACGCTCTGAGAAGGATTTAAATTTAGATGAAATTAAACAAATTGCAGCAGAACATGATATTACTCAATCAATTTATGTAGACAGTGAATTGAAATTAAATGATGCTTTTGAGAATCAATATGTTCCAGCTTATTATGTATTTGATAAAGAAGGAAAGCTTCGTCATTTCCAAGCAGGTGGAAGCGGAATGAAAATGCTTGAGAAACGTGTAAACCGTGTTCTTGCTGAAAACGAACAAGCTGAATAAGCCCTTAGAAGTCCTTAGTCATGCTATAACAGTTCGTTTGCACCTTTTAAGATGTAACATGGTAACATATGAATAGATGCGACTAAGGGATGTTTGGAGGGGTGACAGTGAAAAAAGTGTTTGCGGTAATTGGTCTAGGTCGCTTTGGCGGCAGTATTGTTAGAACGCTTGCTCAAGAAGGCATGGAAGTTCTAGCAATCGATGCAGATGAGGATCGCGTAAATGAATTTGCTAAAATTGCTTCACATGCCATCGTCGGGGATACGACAGATGAAAATGTACTTAAAAGCATTGGCATTAGTAATTTTGATCATGTTATCGTGGCAATCGGTGAAAATATCCAAGCCAGTATATTAACGACGCTTATGTTAAAAGAATTAGGTGTAGAACATGTAACGGTGAAAGCGCAAAATGACTATCATGAAAAAGTCTTGCGTAAAATTGGGGCTGATACAGTTGTTCATCCAGAACGGGATATGGGGCGTAGAATCGCTCATAATATCGTTTCCAATAATATATTAGATTACTTGGAGCTCTCTGAGGATCATTCAATTGTCGAGATTGTCGCAAGTGAGAAAATGACTGGGAAGTCTATTTTTGATCTTGATATTCGAGCCCGTTATGGACTTAATATTGTGGCTATTAAAAGGGGGACTAACATTAATGTTTCTCCACAGGCTCACGATGCCATTAACGCAGGTGATATTCTCATTGTAGTCGGCGCAGATACGGATATTAGCCGTTTTGAAAGAAAAGTGTGTGGTGTCTAAAAGCATAAAAAAGCAAGCTTATAAGTCGATGCTTGCTTTTTTTATATGCTTTTTACGATATATATAACGTAATAACGATTAGAATAACAAAAAACCAAAGCCTTTAGCTAAAATGTGCTAGAGGCTTTGGTTTTTATTACACTTCCATAATGATTGGTAAAATCATTGGACGGCGTTTTGTTTTTTCATATAGGAATGGAGCTAGTGTATCAGTAATTTCATTTTTAATTTCTGACCATTGTGTTGTTTTACGCTCCATGACTTTGTTTAAGTGTTTAGAAATTAATGCTTGAGCATCGTTGATTAAGTCACCAGATTCTCTCATGTAAACAAATCCACGAGAAATAATATCTGGTCCTGCTGAGATTTTAAACTCTTTCATATTAATGCTGACAACGACAACAACCAATCCTTCCTCTGAAAGGATGCGACGATCACGTAGAACGATATTTCCAATGTCGCCAATTCCGTTTCCATCGATATAAACGGATCCGGAAGGGATTTTTCCAGCTACTTGCGCTGTGTTTTCGCTTAACGCAAGTACCTCGCCGTTATCCATGATAAAGCAGTTTTCTTCAGGTACACCACAATCGATAGCATGTTGAGCGTGCAATTTTTGCATACGATATTCTCCGTGAATCGGCATAAAGAACTTCGGTTTAATTAGACGAAGCATTAGCTTTTGTTCTTGCTGACCGCCATGACCAGATGTGTGAATATCACTTAATGGTCCAGAGATGACATCTGCACCAGCTCGATATAACTGATTGATTGTTCTAGATACGCTGACTGTGTTCCCTGGAATAGGAGATGAAGAAAAGACCACGGTATCCCCAGGGATAATTTGAATTTGACGATGCGTTCCGTTCGCAATACGAGAAAGAGCAGCCATCGGTTCGCCCTGGCTACCTGTACATAGAATTGTCACACGGTTAGCTGGCATTCTATTGATGCTTTGTGCATCCATAAAGGTATCTTTTGGTGCTGTAATATAGCCTAGTTCTTGTCCAATTGTAATAGCTGCTTCCATACTGCGTCCAAAGACAGCGATTTTGCGTCCGTTTGCCACTGCGGCTTCAACAACTTGTTGAAGACGATGAATATTTGAAGCAAACGTAGCAAAAATAATTCGCCCATCTACTTTACGGAACACATCATGAATCGTATCGCCAACGCGACGTTCTGACATCGTAAAGTTAGGTACTTCACTGTTTGTACTATCTGATAGTAAACAAAGCACGCCCTCTTTTCCAATTTCAGCCATCTTTGTTAAGTTAGCTGGCTCACCGACAGGAGTAAAGTCGAATTTAAAGTCTCCTGTATGGACGATTTGTCCAGGTGGTGTTTTGACAACGATTCCATATGAATCTGGAATACTGTGAGTTGTACGGAAGAAAGAAACCGATGTTTTTCGGAATTTAATAACTTCATCTTCTGTAATTTCGATTAATTTTGTCTGACGTAATAGACCGTGCTCTTCTAATTTATTACGAAGCAGTCCAAGTGCAAGTTTACCACCGTATACAGGAATGTTTACTTTTCGAAGAAGGTAAGGAATTCCGCCGATATGGTCTTCATGCCCGTGCGTAATAAATACTCCCTTAATTTTATCTACATTTTTTTCTAAGTAGCTGTAATCAGGAATGACATAATCGATACCGAGAAGTTCATCTTCCGGAAATTTAATTCCAGCATCGATAATGACAATTTCGTCCTGAAATTGAACAGCATAAGTATTTTTACCGATTTCGCCTAGACCGCCCAATGCGAAAACGGCTGTTTGATCGTTTTTGACAAATTTCATAAATTATCCTAGCTCCAATACTTTATAATCTTCGTGCTGTTTTTCATAATCTAAATAAGCTCCTTCAACAACTTCCACGTATTCTACGTTAAAGGGTTTTTGTTTTAACTTTTGACGAACGTCGCGAACAGATTTTCCTTCTACATAAAGAATTTGCGTGTTTTCTCTAATTGGAACCTCTGCTATATTTACTTGATAGTATACCTTAAAAATCATAATAATCTCTCCTCGTTTAATTACATTGCTTGTTTCATTATATATAAAAAAAACAAATTTTTCATGTTTTACAACATCATACCAATAGAAAGCTAATCGTACTGCGTGTTAAACATCATATTAGTCATATAAAACTTTATTTAAATAATGAGTGATATGATAGACTATTGTTAATTAAAGCTAATTAATCAATAAAACTGTACGTAAATAGTGTAACATATATGTATCGTTGGAAACGCTTATATATGTAATCCGTAAGAAAGTACACTTAAATAAAACTTTACAATAAGGAAGAAGTCCTTCGCAAGTTTTAGAAGGACCGTTTTTAAAAAATATCGCAAATAGGTAATGTACCAGTAGACTAAGTTGACACAAATTCATAGAGGTACTTTAGGCGATGGATTTTTTCTAAGAAGATCATTCCATTGTTTAAGCAGTTTTTTACGCAGCTTTTTTAACATGGTGATCACGCTCCCTTGATATTATTGTATAGCAATATTTAATAATGTAAATATTTCTTTGTAGTACTTGCCGTATTTTTCTAAAAAGCGGTAGCCGATATAGTAACCATTTGAAATATAAAAGTGGTTTATTCATCATTATCATATGTCATTTTGGTAATAAATTACGTTGATAAATATGGGAATTTGAATGAAGTGGAAAAGAAATGGCGGCTCGACCGATAAATAGGGAAATTTATTACATAGTGAAAACAAAGGATAGGAAGTGAAGGTAGAATGAAAATTGTATTCTTTGATATAGATGGTACGTTGCTTGATCATGATAAGAAATTACCCATCTCGACGAAAAAGGCGATTAAACAATTGCAGGATAATGGGGTTTTTGTGGCCATTGCAACAGGGCGTTCGCCATTTATGTTCGAGTCGTTGCGAGAAGAATTAAATATTGATACATTTGTAAGCTTTAATGGGCAATACGTGGTGTTTGAAAAAGAAGTGGTCTATCGAAATCCATTAAAGATTAGTGAGCTGAAAAAGCTGCATGAAACGGCAGAGAAATATAATCATACTCCGATTGTTTTTATGGATGAAGCAACAATGAAATCTAGTGTGGCCAATCATGAACGAGTGGAAAAAGCATTAGGAAGTCTACGATTCCCGTATCCTGATGTAGAAGTGGATTTCTATGAACAGAATGATATATATCAAGCGTTGTTATTTTGTACAGAAGAGGAAGAGGAGCGATTTAGTGATCACTGTGACTCCTTCCGTTTTATTCGTTGGCATCAATATTCTACAGATGTTCTGCCGAGTGATAGTTCAAAGGCAGAAGGAATTAAAATTCTTATGGAACATGTTGGGTTTCAGTTAGAAGATGTTTATGCATTTGGGGATGGACTAAATGATATTGAGATGTTAGAAGCCGTTGGTCATGGTATAGCGATGGGGAATGCTGCTTTAACTGTAAAGGAACATGCGGATTATGTAACAAAAGATGTGGGAGAAGAAGGAATTTATTATGGGTTAAAGAAACTGCAGCTTATTTGAATATTTTATACATAATATTGTGTGTAACACACATGAGCCAAAAATCAACAGTGTCATGTAAAAAGAGCCTCCCTTGCATAGCGCAAGGGAGGCTTCTCGGAGTTTTCGTAGTCTAATAACCAATCAAGTTCTTGAAGTTGAAGTTTCATTCTACCTTTCGATGGCAATCGAGTTGGGTGGAATACTAAAAGGGTCTTCTTTATTAATATGATCATAAAACATAATTCCGTTTAGATGGTCGATTTCATGTTGAAAGCAAATAGCGGCAAGTCCTTTTAGTCTAAGTTTGACTTCTTCGCCTTCAAGTGTCGTTCCAGTTACGGTAATTCTAGCATGCCGAGGAACATAACCAGGTACAACGCGATCCACAGAGAGGCAGCCTTCACCAGCTGTTAAATAAGCCTTTTCCACAGAATGACTAATAATTTTTGGGTTGAAGAGGGCGTAACTATATAATTTACCCTCGCCATCTGTTAAATGGACGGCAATCATTCGTTTTGATACATTAATTTGTGGAGCGGCGAGTCCGATTCCGGGACGTAAATTGTATTGTTGAACTAGTTCTGGATTTTGACTATTTTGTACATATTCCATTAGGCTGGCTAAAATTTGTTGATCTTCTTCTGACGCAGGAAGAGGAACTGCCTCAGCTACTTTTCTTAAGGTAGGTTCTCCTTCTTTAATAATATCTTTTGTTGTTAACATGTTTTGCACCCCAATTTTTTTATGTATGTTATCATTTTAACAAAATGAACAAGAAATTGTTAAATAGATACACGGAATAGGATAAAAAATGAAGCGGGGAGCAAGAACTCCCCAATTTCACCATATAGTCATATTAAAAACATAGACAAGCGCCAACGATAATAAGCAAAATGAATAGGACGACGATTAACGCAAATCCTCCTACTGCACCGCAGCCGCCACCATAACCGTAGGAAGGAGCAACGGGATAACAACAAGCTTGATTGTAGCCTCCGTAGAACATATGTGATACCTCCATATATAATATTTTGAAACATGATCATTTTGGTTTCCCAAACGATTACTATAGCCTATGCATAACGCAGCAAATCGTGTAGGCGGGGGCCCTGTTCATAAATAAATTCATCAATAAAATTATGAAGGGGAGGTAAATGATGGATGAATAAACATTTGAGTATACTAGCTATTGTATTATGCTCAACCATTGTGTTATCAGGGTGTTGGGCCAGTGTCTCTCCAGAGGAAAAAGTGTATCGAATACTAGAAGATTCAGTAAAGAAAGAACATGAATTTGAAGAACAGCACGAACGAATTACACAGCTAGAAAAGGAAGAAAAGAAAATATATCAAGACATTATTGAATTAGGTTGGCGGCAATCAGATTCTGTTAGAACTTTAGCAGAAGAGGCGTTGGACAATATTGAGGAAAGAGAAAAATTTCTTGCCGGGGAACATAAAAAAATTCAAGCTTCTCAAAAAACATCCATGAAAATGGAAAATCAAATTGATAAAATCGAACGAGAAGAAATAAAGAAACAAGTCATAACCCTTCATAAAACGATGAACAAACGTTACGAAACGTATGAGAAGTTATATGAAGCATATAGGCAAAGTTTAGTTTATGATCGAGAATTATATGAAATGTTTACAAATGAAACCTTGAAAATGGATCAGCTGCAAGAACAAATTGAAAAAATAAATAAAAGTTATGAAAAAGTACTGCGTTATTCTGAACAATTTAATGAATTAACGGAAACATTTATGCAACAAAAAGCAGATTTTTATCGAAAAAATGAACTGGGAAATGATAGGGAATGAAAAACTGGCTGATTGGCCAGTTTTTTTGTTTGAAGAGGAACTGTACTATAAAAAATGGAAATGTAAGCGTTTAAATATTTTTGCGAAATAGTAATGATGATATGGAAAATATCTTTATGTATAGCATAATTCGCGGTGATGTATCGATTCGCTAAAGGGAAACGTTATTTTAAATCAATAAGAGAGGGGGAAAGGGGGAATAGTTGTGTAATACAGGTTGTTTTTTATACTATAACAGATTCTTGTTGAATTAGTACTGTAAATAAATGAGTAATCATAAAAAATAAAGGATTTAACGCTATTAAAGGGATTGACTTTAGGGTGATTCATCTTGTAAACTGTGGGTACGAAAACAAATTGTATTACTTTTTCAGATAGTTTTATTGATACAGAAATAAAATGTGCAATGAAAATTATGTGATTAGGTTTGCAAAAGAAAGCTTAAGGGAAACATAATTTGTTAGAGATGCGTTACAGTTTAAGATTTATACAATAATAATGAATAACCTTTTAATGAAAGGATGATACAGAATGGCTTCAAAAACGAAACAATTTCAATTGGATGTAGAGGAACAGTTTCGAGCGGTAGCAGGGCAGTTCCAGACTTTTCAAATATTGAATGAGGAAGGCGAAGTAGTAAATGAGGCAGCTATGCCGGATTTACGAGATGAAGAGTTGCAAGAATTAATGAGACGTATGGTATATACAAGAATTTTAGATCAACGTTCCATTTCTTTAAACCGTCAAGGCAGACTAGGTTTTTACGCTCCTACTGCTGGACAAGAGGCGTCGCAAATTGCTTCGCACTTTGCTTTAGAAAAAGAAGATTTTATTTTACCAGGATATCGTGATGTCCCACAAATTGTTTGGCACGGATTGCCGCTTTCACAAGCTTTCTTATTTTCTCGCGGACATTTCAAAGGAAATCAAATTCCGGAAGGCGTGAATGTAATTTCTCCACAAATTATTATTGGAGCTCAATATGTTCAAGCAGCTGGAGTAGCGCTCGGCATGAAGAAGCGTGGTGAAAAATCAGTAGCCATCACATATACCGGAGATGGTGGAACGTCTCAAGGTGATTTCTATGAAGGAATCAACTTTGCGGGTGCGTTTAAAGCCCCAGCTATTTTCGTCGTTCAAAATAACCGCTTTGCGATTTCTACTCCTGTAGAGGCACAAACGGCTGCAGAAACTTTAGCGCAAAAAGCGGTAGCGGCAGGAATTCCTGGTATTCAAGTTGATGGAATGGATGCGTTAGCCGTTTATGTCGCAACGAAGGAAGCTCGTGAACGCGCTGTTAATGGAGAAGGCCCAACCTTAATTGAAACGTTAACATATCGTTATGGACCACATACGATGGCTGGTGATGACCCAACACGTTACCGTACAGAAGAATTGGATAATGAGTGGGAATTGAAAGATCCACTTGTTCGCTTCCGTAAGTTTTTAGAAAATAAAGGTTTGTGGAATGAAGAATTAGAAAATGAAACGATTGAACAAGCGAAAGAAGATATTAAAGAAGCTATTAAAGTAGCGGACGCAGAGCCGAAGCAAAAAGTAACAGATTTAATTTCAATTATGCATGATGAGATGCCATTTAACTTAAAAGAGCAATTTGAAATTTATAAAGAAAAGGAGTCGAAGTAAGCCATGGCTCAAATGACGATGATTCAAGCGATTACAGATGCATTACGTACAGAGTTACGTAATGATGAAAATGTATTGGTTTTTGGAGAGGATGTTGGAGTAAACGGTGGAGTTTTCCGTGCAACGGAAAATCTGCAAAAAGAATTTGGTGAAGAGCGTGTCTTTGATACACCACTTGCTGAATCTGGAATTGGTGGTTTAGCGGTAGGGTTATCTCTACAAGGTTTCCGTCCAGTTCCTGAAATTCAATTCTTTGGGTTTGTTTATGAAGTCATCGATTCAATTAGTGGTCAATTGGCACGGATGCGCTATCGTTCAGGCGGGCGCTATAACGCACCGGTAACGATTCGTTCACCATTTGGCGGCGGTGTGCATACACCGGAATTACATGCGGATAGTTTAGAGGGACTAATGGCGCAACAACCGGGATTAAAAGTCGTCATTCCTTCTACACCTTATGATGCAAAAGGGTTATTAATTTCAGCTATTCGTGATAATGATCCAGTTATTTTCCTTGAACATATGAAATTATATCGTTCGTTCCGCCAAGAAGTACCGGAAGAAGAGTATAGCATTCCTCTAGGAAAAGCGGACGTAAAACGTGAAGGTACTGATCTTTCCATTATTACGTATGGAGCGATGGTTCAGGAATCTATTAAAGCGGCCGAAGAATTAGCGAAAGAAGGTCATTCTGTTGAAGTGGTTGATTTACGTACCATTTCTCCATTAGATATTGAAACGATTATTGCTTCTGTTGAAAAAACAGGACGAGCAATTGTTGTTCAAGAAGCACAAAAACAAGCGGGAATCGCGGCTAATGTTGTATCAGAAATTACAGAACGTGCCATTTTAAGTTTAGATGCTCCTGTGTTACGTGTTGCTGCACCAGATACAGTATATCCGTTCTCACAAGCTGAACAAGTATGGTTACCGAATTATAAAGATATTATTGAAACGGCAACAAAAGTATTGAAATTTTAATCCTACTTTTTGAAGAAACGGTAAAGTGATTGTCAGATACTTTGACAAGGATAATCAGAAATTCGTGACAAATGACTTTATTCGTAGCACTAAGTATGATTTAATATAGGAGGTTGAATTCAGTGGCATTTCAATTTAGACTCCCTGATATCGGAGAAGGTATACATGAAGGTGAAATAGTAAAGTGGTTTGTAAAGCCAGGAGACAAAGTCCAGGAAGACGACGTCCTTTGTGAAGTTCAAAATGATAAAGCTGTCGTAGAAATTCCATCACCTGTTGAAGGAACGGTGGAAGACATTCTTGTAGAAGAAGGAACGGTTGCCGTTGTTGGTGATGTTCTTGTTACATTTGACGCTCCTGGGTATGAACATCTTAAGTTCAAAGGGGATCATGAGGAGGAAAAAACAGAAGACGTTAGTAAGACGGAAGCTGAAACTCAGACAACAACTGAGGTTGCTCAAGAGTCATCTCCTGCTCCAGCAGCGGATGTTGATTCAAGTCGTCGTATTATTGCGATGCCTTCTGTGAGAAAGTATGCACGAGAACAAGGGGTAAATATTCGCTTAGTTACAGGTTCGGGAGATAATGGGCGCATTATGAAGGAAGATATTATGGCTTACATAAATGGTCAAACAGCTCCACAAGAAGAAACTGGACAAGCTGAAGCTTCGCAACAACAAGAAACGGAAACAACAGTTGCTGAAACAGTTGTGATTCCTGAAGGGCAATATCCAGAAACGCGTGAGAAAGTAAGCCCAATGAGAAAAGCGATTGCCAAAGCAATGGTGAAATCTAAACAAACGGCTCCGCACGTTACGTTAATGGATGAAGTCGATGTTACGCAACTTGTTGCTCATCGTAAAAAGTTCAAAGAGATTGCTGCTGCTAAAGGAATTAAGTTAACTTTCTTGCCTTATGTTGTTAAAGCGTTAACAAGTGCATTACGTGAGTATCCTATACTTAATACATCCTTTGATGATGAGACGAGTGAAATTATCCATAAGCACTATTTCAATATTGGAATTGCTGCCGATACAGATAAAGGTTTACTCGTTCCCGTTGTAAAAGATGCAGATCGCAAATCGCCTTTTGCTATTTCAAAAGAGATTAATGAGTTAGCTGATAAAGCTCGTGAAGGTAAATTGACTCCTGGAGAAATGAAAGGGGCTTCCTGTACGATTACGAATATTGGTTCTGCAGGAGGTCAATGGTTTACTCCGATCATTAACCATCCAGAAGTTGCTATTCTCGGGATTGGGCGTATAGCTGAAAAAGCCATTGTTCGTGATGGAGAAATTATTGCAGCTCCAGTCTTGGCACTGTCTTTAAGCTTTGATCACCGTATCATTGATGGTGCGACAGGTCAAAATGCCTTAAATCATATTAAAAAGTTACTGAATGACCCAGAATTATTGTTAATGGAGGCGTAATCATCATGGTAGTAGGAGATTTTCCAATTGAAACAGATACTTTAGTCATCGGATCTGGCCCAGGAGGGTATGTAGCAGCAATTCGTGCAGCACAGCTTGGTCAAAAAGTAACAGTTGTTGAAAAAGGTGCAATTGGTGGGGTTTGCTTAAACGTAGGATGTATCCCATCTAAAGCGTTAATTGAAGCAGGACATCGTTTTCATAATGCGCAGCATTCAGAAAACATCGGTATTACTGCAGAAAACGTAAAAATCGATTTTTCAAAAGTACAAGCGTGGAAAGAATCGGTTGTTAATAAATTAACAGGCGGCGTAAGCGGTCTATTAAAAGGAAATAACATTGAAGTGGTTGCTGGTGAAGCATATTTTGTAGATGCTAACAATGTACGTGTGATGACTGAAAACTCAGCTCAAACTTATACATTTAAACATGCGATTATCGCAACTGGATCTACACCGGTTGAAATTCCAGCTTTCAAATATTCTAAACGTGTTATTAACTCTACAGGAGCTCTTGCTCTTGAAGAAGTTCCATCTTCTATGGTTGTAATCGGTGGAGGAGTTATCGGGGTTGAACTTGGTAGCGCTTATGCGAACATGGGTACGAAATTAACAATTCTTGAAGGAACAGATGATATCTTCTCAGGTGCTTACGAAAAACAAATGACAACTCTAGTGAAGAAAAACCTAAAAAGCAAAGGTGTAGAAGTTGTTACAAAAGCACTTGCGAAAGGTGTAGAAGAAACAGAAAACGGCGTTATTGTAACGTATGAAGTAAAAGGTGAAGAGAAGAAAATCGAAGCTGATTACTTACTTGTTACAGTTGGTCGTCGTCCAAATACTTCTGATATCGGTCTTGAGCAAGTTGGGGTTAACCTAACTGATAGAGGCTTAATTGAAACAGATCAACAAGGTCGCACAAATGTACCAAACATCTTTGCTATTGGTGACGTTGTTTCTGGTCCACAATTAGCACACAAAGCATCTTACGAAGGTAAAATTGCAGCTGAAGCAATTGCTGGACACCCTTCTGAAATCGACTATTTAGGAATCCCAGCTGTTGTATTCTCTGAGCCAGAATTAGCGACTGTAGGATTTACTGAAGCACAAGCGAAGGAAGCAGGAATTGAAGCAATCGGTTCTAAATTCCCATACGGTGCAAACGGCCGTGCGCTTTCTTTAAATGCGACAGACGGTTTTGTGAAACTTGTGACTCGTAAAGAAGATGGATTAGTAATCGGTGCGCAAATCGCTGGTGCAAATGCATCTGATATCATTGCTGAACTAGGACTTGCTATTGAAGCAGGTATGACAGCTGAAGATATTGCGATGACTATTCATGCACATCCATCATTAGGAGAAATTACAATGGAAGCTGCTGAAGTAGCTCTAGGTACTCCTATCCATATTATTAAATAATAACGTGATGTTTTTAGCACACTGCTTTTTAGCAGTGTGCTTTTTGTGCTATCCGGCACTTAACGGGAAGTAACACTCCTACCTCAAGCCTATGAAGAAACAAAGAGATAGGTGGGGGACAAC
>NZ_JBALMU010000015.1:0-1732 GCF_036962285.1 Bacillus sp. JJ634 | reverse complement strand
CCTCGCTTTTGTAGTAAAAGTCCGATTGATAAACTTTTACCAATCGGGTTCGTACGGTCACTTGATTGAAGTGGCGGAGATTTTAGTGACCATAGAACGTGACTAACCATCAGTGAGGGATGAAGGGAAACCCTCGCTGATGGAAGTTTCACTTTATAAAGGAATGGTTTGTCTATAAAATTTTGATCAATGGAAATGGATAGCAGAAGCATTACATAAGATGAAACTATAGAAGTTTTAATGGATGCCCATAGATTTAAAGATGAATGGAGTGACTAATGTGAAAAGATATTGTGTTTTTCTTTTTCAACTAATCATTTGGAGCAGCTATACGCTTGCGGAATGGTTGTCGATGAATGATCGCTTCTTCTATAAATCACTAATGTTTCTTCTGTTTTCCTATTTCGCTATTTATATTGGAAAGCTTATTTTACAATCGACCAAACAGACGCTGCTAGTAACCGTGATGAGTTTATTTTGTTATGCGGTCTTGCAAATTTGTTTGGAAGTGATTATTCCTATTCATTAAAAGAATTTCTTCACTTACGAGGATAAAAGTACATGATACGCTTATTGAACAAGTGAAGTTCCCCTTTTAATTGTTTAGCGAGAAATTTACATAGTTCATTAGCTTTGCCTTTATCTCCAAACGTAGAATGTTCAGCGAGCGTTATCTGAATATACATTTGGATACGTTCGTTTTCTTCTTCATGAATTTGTTCTTGATCCATTCCGATTAAGATAAGATGGTAACCGTCTGTTAGGGATTGAAGGTATATCATATTGTTTGTAGGAGGTGCCGGCTCTTTTATTTCATAAGGAAAGGCTGCTTCATGGTAATTCCAATTTATCTGCCTGCCTGTTTTTGAGGTTATGTTTTGATAGTCATGTAATAATTCTTTAATCGTGTCAATCGTAACTGTCGTTCGTTCTGGATGTGGAACGAGTTTAATATACGCATGTTCAGTCATGTTCATCCTCCTTAACTCCAATTTACCTCATTATACTTTACCATTATTTGTATGATTGGTATTGTTAAAAAGAAGATAAATTTCGTTGATAACGCTATAAGAGAGTTTAAGTGAAAAAATGATAAAAATACGAAATATATGTTATACTTTTTTGCTTGAAATTTTAAATGTGTTATATTATTATGAATGTAAAGCGGTTACAATTCGATTATATAACATCTAATATATTAGAAGGGAGTTGTCGGAATGGGAACGATCATTTGCCAAAGCTGTGATAGTACAATCGCTCATTTTGAAGATGAAAAAGTAAGTATTCTTTATTCACATAGTCAAAAATGCCCTAGCTGTAATACAACTGCTGCTGAGGAAAATTAAAAAATAAATAATGACGTAGAAGTTCGGGTGCTTTTCGATTTGGGAGGTACCTTTTTTGTGTTTTAGGCTCTGTTTATAGGGGATTGTATGAACGATTGTTTATCCCACACTTAACGGGCAGTAAGATCCTCACCTCAAGCTTATGAGAAAACAAAGAAGATAGGTGGAGGACAAGGACAACTGCCCTCATCTAGTTGCGGCTCCTAGCCCCTCGAGGTCATAAGCTGTCATGCTCTGTGGCAAACTGCGCCACGCCGCATTTCATCTTATGCTTGTCGGGGCTGAACAGTCGCCTCGCTTTTGTAGTAAAGGTCCGATTGGTGAGATACAGTGAAACTTACCTTTGCGATTTTCAAAGGTAAGCTTTCACCAATCAGGTTCGTACG
>NZ_JBALMU010000014.1:15709-35274 GCF_036962285.1 Bacillus sp. JJ634 | reverse complement strand
ATCTTCATGTCCATGTGTAACAATTAATGCTCGGATTTTATTCTTATTCTCTTGTAAATAAGTAATATCAGGGATAATTAAATCGATGCCCAATAAATCTTCATTTGGAAACTTAGAGCCGCAATCAATGATAAAGAGATCGTTTTCATATTGAATCACATACATATTCTTACCAATTTCATTTACGCCTCCTAAGGCGAAAATAGATAATCCATTCTCTTGCATAGTCAAATTTATACCCTCCTACTTTCAATCGTTATTCTTACTATTTCCTTTTATAATTCTTTTATCAATGACATTGTGGATATAATTTATGAAAGCTACGCAAGCTATGGCTAACTTCCATATTGCAGCACTAAATAGGAAAGCACGAAAGACAAGGAGAGTGGCTGATTTAATGAAAGAAATACATCAAACAAGATATTGTGAAACTTGTGAAAAGGAAACAGAACATGTTGTAAGAGAAGATGCAACGGAAATAAGTTATATGTGCAATGAATGTCACCATGAACAAGAGATTATTAAAAACTTTTTTTAGCAATCATTTAGGGAAAAGACGCCTCTTTTGCAACTGCATATTTATACATGATTACCCCTATCTAATAGTTAAAGTAGGGGATTTTCCTGTTTGTTAATCTGAGATAAAAGTGAGTGTACAATGTTATGTACTATATACAATTGGGCTAAACTAGAACATATGTTAGGGAATAAGTGGGATGATCTCTACAAAAAGGAGGGTACTATCTATGGCTGATTATGTTACAAAAAATCGCTTTATATATTCAGCACGTAATTTATGGTCAGGCTTTCTGTTTGGTCTTGGTTTAGTGGCTTTTTTTGATGAAGTGGTTTTTCATCAACTCTTGCATTGGCATCACTTTTATGACAAATCTACAACTTCTATCGGACTTGTCTCAGACGGTTTATTTCATGCTTTTAGCTGGTTTGCAACAGTCGGTGGGTTGTTTATGCTTGCTGACCTTCGGAGACGCCATGCATTATGGTTCACTAGGTGGTGGGGAGGCTTATTTTTTGGTGCAGGTATCTTTCAACTGTATGATGGAACTATTCAACATAAGGTCATGCGGCTTCATCAAATTCGTTATAACGTAGATATCTTTCCTTATGATTTAACTTGGAATATTATTGCTCTTGTTCTAACTATAATTGGCCTTATTTTAATTACTCATACACAACGTATCCAAAAATCAGAAGAGATTGTTTCACATGAATAGTCATAATCACTCCTATGTCTCTACTACTCCTATGTCTTATACAAATGGAGAGGGAATTGAGTTTGTTTTGGCACTCCTGTTTGTACTAGCATTTGTTATGTATATCGTTGCTGCGATTCAATCAAGTCGTCGTTATAAGACATGGCCATTATATCGAATTATCTTATGGAGTTTGGGGATGGTCTTAGCTTTTGCGGCAGTTTTTGGCCCTTTAGCGGCACGTGCCCATAATGATTTTACTGCACATATGATTGTTCATTTGCTTTTAGGAATGCTTGCACCACTTTTGCTTGTGTTAGGGGCACCTATGACTTTACTATTACGAACATTGAATGTATCCTTAGCAAGACGTCTTTCGCGTATACTAAAAAGCCGACCTGTATGGATATTAATGAATCCTATTGTGACCTCTTTTCTTAATATTGGAGGGCTATGGATACTTTATACGACGGATTTATATATGATGATGCACAATAATCTCTTTTTTCATATAGTGATTCATTTGCATATATTTTTAGCTGGCTACATATTTACTGCGTCTATGATTTATGTTGATCCGACCCCGCATCCATGTAGCTTTGTCTACCGTGCGTTGGTGCTTGTGCTCGCTTTAGCTGGTCATAATATTTTATCTAAGTATATGTACGCTCAACCACCTAATGGTGTACCCATAGCTCAGGCGGAAATGGGCAGCATGTTAATGTATTACGGAGGGGGGATGGTTGACTTTATTCTCATCTGGATATTTATCTCGCAATGGTTTAAAGCAACACGACCTCAAGCAGTTATCTTTAATAAAAACGCCGCTGAATAGCAGGCGTTATTTTTATGTTATTCTTTTATATTCGTATAACGTAGAACGAAGAGCAGCCAGTCAAATTTATTTTTTGATGTATGAAATAGTTCCCTAGTTTAAAATAGTAGTAGTTTCAGTAAACGGTTTATCGAATGGAGTGACTATATTGAAGAGAGTAAAGATTGCCCTATTGCATTTACTGCCGATTGCAGGGGATATAAGATATAACCAAGAATTGATTGAACGTTCTGTAAAGCTTGCGTCCAATAAAGAGGTAGACTGGATTATTACGCCTGAACTTAGTGTAAGCGGATTACAATTTCGGCACAAGATTGGAATGGATTGGATTGAACGTCAACCAAATTCATGGATGAACAGTTTTTGTCAATTAGTGAAATCTATCGATACAACAGTCTTTCTAGGTAGTCCTGAAAAAGGGGAAGATGGGAAGTATTATAATTCAGTATTTGTGATTGATTCAAACGGTCAAATAATAGGGAAGCAAAGAAAGATTAATGTTTTATCGGATGGTTGGTCTACAGCCGGTAAAGTGATTGAGCCGATTACAATAGATGATATACACGTAGGGATTATGATTTGTGCAGACGCCTATACAACCAATGTTGCTGAGCCATTATGTCAGAAAGGTGCAGAAATCATTATAGCACCCGCTTCATGGGGACCGGGGTTACATGGTCCGAATGGAGAATGGGAGCAAAGGTCCATTGAGACAGGATTGCCCATTATCGTTTGTAATCGTACTGGAGAAGATGAAACGGTTAGTTTTTGGGAAGCAGAAAGTTCGCTTATTAAAAACGGTGAACGAATTTTCACTCATCAATCTAAACAATCAGCTATTATTACGTTTGAATGGGATATAAAACGACAACAATTACATTCCGCTCAGGTAGAGGTTGATTATATAGAGTAAGAGACTGAATCCAATGATTAAAAGTAATTGGCTGTTTGGCTGACAACAATTTTATTAATTAATAATAACCTATAGAATGGAAAACTTTCTATATAATGGCTATGCCGAAAGATGTGTGTAACCGCGGGTTAAATGGTGGAAGGATTAACCATTATAATGTATAAATTTCATATAACGGTAATTTTGAAGTCCGGTTAAAAAGTGTAGACGTGCCCTGAGAGTTTCGATATAGTAAAGCAACAATCATCTATTTGAAGAGTGGGGAATGAATATGAAGTCGTTTTATACATTTCTAATGACTTATCGACAACCGAAAGAGGTTGATGCAATTACTAAATTTGCTAATCATGCTTTTTTGGATCATGGTTTTCCAAAGCAATCGGTTGACTATGATGAGCTAAGCCGCTATTTAGAAATGAATGTGGATTATTTAGAAAGTATGTCTGTTTTTGATGAGGCATGGGATATATTCATGCAATCCGAAGAAGGGCTATGGTGAAATGTCCTATAGAGGAAGAGCCATTTTAAACGCCTCTTCTTACTATAGCAGACAAGTAATTCGGCATCGCTTTATGTTAAATGTGCTGAACTCTCTATCGTAATTACGCAGAAAGCGCAGTCTAAAGGTTGAAAGCACAATCTTTAGATTGCGCTTTCTTTGCGTGTAATTTGGGAGAATGCCTACCTTTTTCTATTAACGTCTATCCTTATTGAAGCATATACTTTAGTAACTACTCGGTAGGGGACCATTTGAGGAGATGTCGCTGATGGGAAAGAAAAAGGAGCCGAAGTTTAAGGTTGGTGATACAATCATCATCAAAATGTATGGGACAGTCGGTAAAATCACAGATGTAAAGTTTCTCGATGGTACTTATGTATATGAAGTAAACTACAGCGATGGACTTTATGTGGAGAGTACCCTGGAGCATATTGATGATTACGATGGAGAAATTGTTTTTGAGAAGGAACAAATTAATATTGAATATAAATTTTTATTAGGCGATTTAGTACAAGTCGATGGGTATGAGTACGATTACTTTAAAATTGTTGGTTACCGGACAGAGATTTGGCGTTATAAAGACAGCGCTTGGGAAGATGTCATTTACGAATTAACGCGAATTTCTGACGGAGAATGGCTTGAGGCGCATGAAGAGGAAATGACATTAATAGCTGATGCCAAGCGAGCAGAAGCGATTATTCAAAAATTAGAGGTATTATACTCTGCACATAAAAAAGAAAAAGAGCAGCCAAAGCTAAATAATCCTCGTAAAGGTGAGAGGAATAAGAAAATGACAACTAAAGAGCAAAAACAACATATTGATGGCTTGTTAGATTTATATAATGATTATAATCGATTATTTAAAGAATTTGGTGACGATGAATATCAGCATATTATGAATATTGCTCTCGGGAAAATTCGTAGAGCAGCTGAAGAGTTGTACCCGAATCGTAAGAAAAAGAAAACGAACTCTTAGAAATAGTAATTTTATGAATATTCGTTCAGCAATTATCATAGAACTTGTATGGAGGGGGCGATGGTATGCGAGAAATTGAGGTTATTATTGATACAGAAGAAATTGCAGAATTCTTTTTTGTAGAATTGCTGAAAAGAGGTTATGCTCCAACAGAGTTAGAAGCCGAAGATCTTGCTGACATCACATTCGATTATTTAATCCAAAAGTGCATCATTGATGAGGAATTAGAAGAATAATCGATACCGAATTCCTTACTTTTCATAGAATACATGACGGCGGAGTAATCCGTCGTTTTATATTGAGGTATCCATTTGACACAGTTTTCTAACAAACGACTAGACATGCTTTAGAAGTATTCATTTATAATAAAGATAGTTTATATTCTATAAAATAGGAGTGATGAAGATGTCGGTTTTTAATAAGATGTTAGCGAGTATAGGCATTGGCAATGCAAAAGTGGATACGAAGTTGGAAAAAAGTCAATATACGCTTGGGGAAACAGTTTCAGGAGTCATTGACGTTCAAGGTGGAACAGTTGAACAGAAAATTGACGAAATTTATTTAACGCTACATACGAATTATGAAGTTGAAAACGATGATCATACGTATCAAAAGACAGCGACCATTAACCGGTATTTAATCACTCACCCTTTCGTAATTGGACCAAATGAAACAAAAGAAATCCCTTTCAGCTTTCAACTTCCATTTGAAACACCTCTTACTTACGGAAAGACAAAGATTTGGATTAAAACAGGAATGGATATAAAAAATGCCATCGACCCTACAGATCAGGATTATATTAGAGTCGTGGCCAATCCACTAATTGATTCTGTTTTACATGCTGTAAAGGAATTAGGGTTTCGATTGCGAGAAGTGGATTGTGAGGAAGCTCCTTTTCGTTTTCGTACATATGCGCCTTATTTTCAAGAATTCGAATTTGTACCGGTTAGCGGAGCCTTTCGCGGCCGCTTAAAGGAGCTTGAATTCGTATTTTTTGTGAAAAATGATCAGGCGTTAGAAGTATTAGTCGAATTGGATCGTAAGTCTCGTGGTTTTGCTGCGTTGTTTGGCGATAGTGAAAAGAATGTTCGTTTATCTTTAACAAGTCATGATATTCCGAACATGAAGCATAGAATCAATGATTTTTTAATTCGATATATTTAATGGTGAGAAAAACCCGATTCATTCGGGTTTTTCTTTATTTTAGGTTATGTTAAATGATATTGATAAAAAAACTCCTTTTGTGAAAAATTGTTATTAATAAATCGATGTAGTGACTTCATATACATATACAGTTCTAAAAGGGGAGGGGAACATGATATGTTAATGATGTGTCACAAGCATGTTAAGGAAGGATTAAAACGTCTTACTATTCCTCATGTGAAAAAAATCAAAGATTGTCACTGTTCTTGTCTGTATTGTAATAGAAAAGCCGAAATAAAAATCTTTTATTCTATGCCTTTTTTTAATATGAAAAAATTCTATGAACATGAATAATGAAGGGTAACCTCAAAATGGTTACCCTTAGAAAATTAAGCAAAAGCTTCTGGTATGAATGTTTTGCAATCTGTTTCTTCACTGTTTGGAGGTTGGATACTTGTTTGCCCTTATGACTTACAAAGAACATCTGGAGCTGTAGTATCACACCTCATGTTATCGTATAACATATTCGAGGTCATTGATACTTACTTTATTTTTTGAATGTAACATAGAAGATTTGATAGCAGAAAATAAAAGTTGTTGTTAACTGATGAAATCTTAGAGGTATTTTTTATGAACTAGAAGGTTCAAAGGTTTTACAGCCTGTTTCTTCAATTTCAGATGTTTGTCTCTTCTCAAGGTTTCCTACATAAATTAAATCAGCCGCACATTTATTTCCTTGTTCCCAGTTTTTACAGCTATTTACCTCGCATAATACGCCATGTGCCATATTATTCACCCCCTTTCAAAGTGGATGTAAACGTTTAAGATTTCAGTTATTACTTATTCTCTCTTATTCCCTCAACCCTCTCTTTATTTTTACATTTTTTACATAAAAAATTATGATAACGCAATGGACTGTTATTGTATAGGAGGATAAAGGAATGATACAAAGGGGCTAGCGGAGTTTATTGGTAAAGATAAAACTATGTTGGAAAGAATCCTATGATCATGAATAAATATATATTGACAATGATTCTCATTATCTATAAAATTGAAAGTAGACATATATCAGATATTTTTTCGGGAGGAACAACATGATTAACATGCTATATGGGTTGAAAGATATTCATACTGTTATTTCAAATTACCGTAAAATAGGCGGAGCCGCAGAAGCAGACATGATAAGATTAACTTCTGGTGAATCTTATCAAAATCCTGTGTTTATAAATGTTGATATCTCCAAAGGTCACTATGTTTCCGTATGTTTTATGGATGAAGAGGGAACAAACATTATTGCACATGTTGATCAAATCGCTGTAATAACAGGGTTGCAGCATAAATTGATTTGTCAGCTGAATAATATGCATGTGAAACAATTATTGCTGCAGGATACCATGCAATACTTACAAAAATTATGTGACGTAAATGCCGGTTTCGTTACTCATACTTTTAAGCAAGAAGCGTTAAAACTTGTCAGGGATATTAGTATAAAAGAATTGAAAAACCACAATATTGTCCTTCCATTCCCACTTGAAGAAAAGTTAATTCATATAAACAAACGCTTATTTGCATGAAAAACAAGGTCCTATAAGGAACCTTGTTTTTTTGTACGATCAAAATTTATATGAAGGGGACAATAGTAAAGATGCGAGAGCTCTCAAATCTATAACCTTTACGTACATCGACTTTCGTTATTAAGGCGATAAGTTTGTTTTTCTAATAAAGGAATTTCTGCCTGGCAAGCCAATCGAAGACCGTTGTTTAACGTTTTCTTTAGCTTTTTTTGCTCTTTTTCATTTGGCTCGGATAATCCAGGACCATCCTCAATAATTTTTACTGTACATAATCCACAAGTTCCTTTTCGGCATTTATGTTGCAATGCCTTTCCCTGATTTAAAGCAACATCTAGTAATTTCCCTTCCGCAGGCTGAATTTCAAATCTGTTTTCATGTTGCTGAACAATGATGTTGTTACGGGTGCAAATTTGTCGATCAGATGTATCAGGTTTTGTAAGTCGCTTTTGAATTATACTTCCTGGAATAAGGGAGCCGACAGTCCATGCTCTTCTATTCATTGATACCATCAAGTCTCAGGGTCTTCCAGCGTGCAAATCGCGGATGGGCGTTTAATTCGTAAAACAACTGTTTCATAAACACGGAATGGATGATTCATTCCTTCTTCTCCCAGGTGAACTGTATCGAAGTCCTCTGACACGGCAAGATCCAAATTGTTTTTCCCTGTATTGACAAGAACTCCCGTTTTTCCTTTTAAAACTGGTGATTGGAAGACCCCATCTGTAACAAGTTCCCGAACATGTTCAATTTCAAGAACGTTTGTATCCTTATGTACACGATGCAATAATGAATATAGCTCTGGTGAGAGCACAAGGGCAAACGGTCCATTATGCTTCATCTCAAGTAATTTATTCCTTGCGTCCACTACATCCTGAAAGGCATTACCTGATTCATACCAATTTCCAAGTAATTGTGTCAACCGACCTTTAACATTCATAAGTCCGGGAATTTCAAATTCCTTTGACCCATGAAAAATCATCTGATCTTCTAATAAAGCAACATCACGGGCTGCATTTGCAGCTACTGAAAAATCTATCGGGATATCTAACACTTTCGCTTGCTCCAAATCACGCCAGTATAAAACGAAATCTTTATAAAGCAATGGGATGGTATAATTTACTCGTTTGCTAGATTCAATATTCAGATCAAATGATCCTTGGAAATCCATTTTTGCTTCATAGTTTTCCATAAAAATATCATTAAAAATACTTTGCATTCCTTTTCCAAGAGGACCGTACAGTTCGATAAAACGGCGTCCAACCAACTGCCTTCTTGCCGAATCAATTACCGTTTGGTCTAATTGTGCGAATTCTTGATCTGTTAGCGGTGAATCTGGAAATAATTCATACTTACTCATTCTTCCTTCCTCCTTTTCTATTCCTTACAATAAACTTCCCACAGTAAATCCTTTTTTTCTTTTAGGCTGGGTAACTACTGTTGGAGAAACAGGCCGGGCTAAATGATCATGGTGTTCATCATGATGCTCATGTGGGTCAACGTAGTCATGGTCAAATCGTGTATTGATTTCATTTAACAATTCTTTGACCTGTTGATAATCTCGATATGAAACAACTCTCAGCTCGTTTAATAGAGTACTTCGTTCTGTATCAGTAAATCGAAAAAGTGCTAAATCAAGGTGCTCAACGAAATTATGTAATCCAAATTTTTCTAGATTTAATTCTTGCAAAAGGCGATTGAATTCATTGTTCGTGGGTGTGAAATCTTTCTCATCTTTTTCTTGTTCAAATTTACTTATTAGTGGAATAAGTTCTACTAAACGCGATAGTCGTTGTTCTTCTTCTTCGTAAATATGATGATAATACAGCCGTTCATGATCATCGCTGGCATTTTGAATGACAGGATTTAGCATATTCATAAACTTTTCAATTGCATCTTTGGTCGTAGTGAAAATTTTGAAAAAAATCTTTAGTTCCTCTTTCAATTTCTTACCCTCCTGATGTTTGATTCAATTTCCATTATTATCCTTTTTAGGTGGATCTTATACCTTTTGATTCAATTTCCATTATTATCCTTTTTAGGTGGATCTTATACCTTTTTTAGATGTTAAAATATTGTATAGGGTGTTTCTATTTCTAGGGGGAATTTTAGAAAGGTAACATCGACGAGGCACATATTTTTTTACGTAAGAATTATATGTTATAGTATTTAAATTGATAATTTTTTCATTAGAGGAGGATATAAGAATGAGTGTACATATTGGAGCGGCGCCAAATGAAATTGCCGAAACGGTTCTGTTGCCAGGAGATCCATTGCGTGCGAAATATATTGCTGAAACGTTTTTAGAAGATGCTAAGCTTTATAATGAAGTGCGAAATATGTTCGGCTATACAGGCACCTATAAAGGAAAACGTATTTCTGTTCAAGGGACAGGCATGGGCGTTCCTTCAATTTCTATTTATGTGAATGAATTAATCAGTAGTTATAATGCTCAAAAATTAATTCGCGTTGGTACAGCTGGTGCGATTCAAAAGGATGTAAAGGTGCGCGATGTGATTTTAGCGATGAGTGCTTCGACTGATTCACAAATGAACCGCTTAACGTTTGGCGGTATTGATTACGCACCAACAGCGGATTTCGATTTATTGCGTAAAGCGTACGATGCAGGTGTGGCGAAAGGGTTACAGTTGAAAGTAGGAAATGTGTTTACAGCTGATCATTTTTATAATGATAATAGTGATTTAGAGAAGTGGGCGAAGTATCAAATATTAGCAATTGAAATGGAAACGGCTGCTTTATATACATTAGCTGCAAAATTTGGTCGTCAAGCGTTGTCTGTTCTTACGATCTCTGATCATATTTTAACAGGAGAAGAGACGACAGCTGAGGAACGTCAAACAACATTCAGTGATATGATTGAAGTAGCGCTCGAAGCTGCGATTCAGGAAGCGTAAAATTTTTATTCTACACTTAACGGGTAGTAAAGACTCCCCCAAATGAAAGTTTTACTTTATAAGGCGAGCATCTATAAATAGCCTTAACTTTGCTTTGTTAAGTGCGAGTTTTATAGTGCTCGTTTTTGTTTAATCAGGATTTATAGCTGTTAATATAAAAGTTTTGATACCTAACCGTTCTAAAGGCACGGTGTTTATAAGCTCTGCTCATAACTTATAATTTCCGTTTCACAATAAAACTGATAAAATAGGGGTATTGTTATACATAGCAGTGATACATGAAAGTGGTGAAGCATGAATGCAAGAGGAAAACAAAGAACATCGAGAAGAGAAAGAATCAGGAAGATATTTCAAAATTAAAAAGTTTCCCTTGATTATGGGGGGGTTTTTGTTAATCTTCTTAACGGCAGGTATTACAACGGTGGCTCTCACATTTGGGGATGAAAAAGTGCAATCTATCGCTCCGAGCCAATATCCTCAATTTGAAAAATTGTATTCGACGTATGATACGATTAAAAAGGAATATTATCAGGAAGTTGATGATGAAAAACTCGTAAATGGTGCGATTGCTGGTATGCTTGAAGGACTGGAAGATCCATACTCTACTTATATGGACCAAGAGGAAGCAAAAAGCTTCAATGAAAGTATTTCTTCTTCTTTTGAAGGCATTGGTGCTGAAATCCAAGAACAAGATGGAAAAATTATGGTTGTGTCACCTATTAAAGGATCACCAGCTGAAAAAGCAGGTGTGAAGCCGAATGATATTATTATGAGCGTGGATGGTGAAAGCATAGAAGGCTTAAGTTCTACTGAAGCGGTTCTGAAGATTAGAGGGGAAAAAGGGACAAAAGTTGAGCTGACGATTTCTCGAGAGGGAGAAGCGAAGCCTGTATCGATTACAATTGTCCGAGATACAATTCCAGTTGAAACCGTCTATTCAGAAATGCTCGACGATGGGATTGCGAAAATTGCTGTGACAAGCTTTTCAGAGCATACAGTTGATGAATTAAATACGGCTCTTGATGAAATGAGCAAAAAAGATATGAAGGGTTTAATTTTAGATTTACGCGGTAATCCTGGTGGACTTTTACCAGAGGCTATAAAAATGGCCAGCATCTTTGTGCCAAAGGGTGAAATTGTGCTGCAAATCGAAGATCGTAATGGAAATAAAGAAATTCATAAATCGGAAAACGATGGTGAGTTCACATTACCAGTCGTTGTGTTAATTGATGATGGAAGTGCGAGTGCCTCTGAAATCGTAGCCGCAGCGGTGAGTGAATCAGCGAACATTCCATTAATTGGCGTGAAGTCATTTGGTAAAGGAACTGTACAAAATGCTCAAGATTTCAAAGATGGCTCGAATTTCAAATTCACTTCTTATAAATGGTTAACACCGGAAGGAAATTGGATTCATAAGAAGGGGATTAAGCCAGATATTGAGGTCAAGCTGCCTGATTATGCAACTCTTCCTTATATTTCACCAGATGAGGCTTTAAAAGTATCGGATGCTTCAGCAGAAGTGAAAGCAGCTGAAGATATGTTAAAAGAGCTTGGTTATAATCCGGGAACGGTTGATACGGTCTTTGATGAACAAACAAAAGCAGCCGTAGAAAAATTCCAGCAGGATCATAAGTTGAAAGTAACAGGTATCATGGAAGATAAGACGACGGTTACATTAATGCAAGAACTACGCGACAAAATTTTGAAGAATGACACGCAAGTGAAGCGGGCTATAAAAGAGTTGAAAAAAGAAATAAAATAAAGTGCAACTTCACTTAGCGAGGATCTCGCTATTAAGGTGAGGTCAAGGGGAAGCTTAGTAACGCTAAATCAGTTACTAAGCTTTTTCTGTATTAGAAGGAGGACTTTTGGGGAAAATATGGATAGTTTTGAAGCCGAGGTGACGATAATGAAAAGAAAGGTATTGCTAATTTGTGCACTCTTTACGATGTTAGCTGGTTGTGTGGCTTCACCTATACCTAATACAGAACGAGACCAACACATGGATTCGAAAAAAGAAACGGCCAAAACATTTCTTTTAATTGGTGTGGATTCTCGTGGAGAAAAGGATTCGCGTGCAGATGCGGTGCTGCTTGCCCGTTATGAGCCAAAACAAGGGCAGATTAAGTTAGCTTCTATTATGAGAGATAGTTATGTGAAAATTCCAGGTTATGAAAAAGGGTATCATAAAATTAATGCGGCTTATTATTATGGTGGAAGCGAGTTAATGAAAAAAACGATTTTAGAGAATTTTAACATCAACGTAGACCATGTTGCAGTCATTGACTTTCAAGGATTTGTTAATATAGTGGACTTAATTGCACCAGACGGGCTTACTGTAGATGTTAAACCAGAGATGATTTCAGACATGAGTATTGCGGCGAGCAGTGGAGAAAACGTGTTGCATGGGGAGCAGATTTTAAAGTATGTTCGTTTTCGCCATGATAATGAAAGTGATTTTGGTCGTGTTGAACGACAGCAAGAAGTGTTGGTGCAGTTAAAAAATCAGTTAATTCAGCAGTTGTCTAACGTGGATGGAATTGTTGCTTTACCAGGGATGATTGAAGAAGCGCTGACGTATGTAGAAACAGATATTGGAATGAAAACGATGTTTGTATTAAGTTCCCAAGCGATGTTTCATCCTGTCGATTCGATTAAGACGTTGCGCATTCCTGTTAATGACAGCTATACAAACGAAATGTATCCGCATGCTGGTGCCGTTTTATCTATAGACTTTGAGAAAAATCAACAGGCTTTACAGGAGTTTTTTGAGTAAGTCTTGTTATATGAGATACGTGTATGACTACGATATTTTCGCGATAACGTATAATCTATATAAAAGAGGCTGCCTAAGCAGTCTCTTACTACATGATTTCATAAAACGGGCAGTATTATCGCGATAGTTCGGACTAATCATTCTATTTTCTGTATCGAATAAAGATTAATACATTCCGTAATGCTTGTTGATTTAAAAGGGTAATATAGGAATTATTTCATTGCACCGAGCAAGACAAAGTTGTTTGGGTCATAGTCAATCTCTTTTAAAGAGTTGAATAGGAAGAGCAAGTTACTTGTTTTACTAATTCAATAACAGTTGGAATATCCAGTGTGCTGCGATTTTTTACTAAGTGAGTTCCAAGGATAAGCGCGTTTGTTTTAACGTTAATTCTTTGGTCCGTATTAGCAATTCCATTTAAATCAATTACAGGTGAAAGGTCGCTTGCTCTTCTAATTAATTCCCAGCCAGCAAATCCAAAGCTGTCCGCTTTCGCTTTTTGTAAAACATAAGATAATAGGCCATCAATGTTTTTAAGTGCATCACGACTTTCATTGCTCCATAATGTTGAATAAATGTCTGTAAAAGTTGACCAAAATGTCTGAATATGAGAAAGAATAATCTCTTGATGCGCTTCCTCACGTGTAACAGCTTGGAAAAGGAGACTAGCAATAAATTGTCCTGTATCAAAGCCGATTGGGCCATAGAAGGCAAATTCAGGGGCGATGACTTTTGTTTCGCTTTCGCTTGCCAAAATGTGTCCTGTATGTAAATCGCCATGCAATAGAGCTTTTTGTTCACTCATAAATATTTTTTTCAATTTTGCCACTTCTAGTTTTAATTCATGGTCGTTCCATAACGTTTCTACAATCTCGGATAATTCCACTTCATAGTCGGTTGGTGTATGCTCAAAGAATGGGCCGGTAAAGATGGAACTTTCTATAATTTTACACAGTTCTGCATTCGTGAAGGCACGTGCGATTTCTTTTTTTGTCGTTGATTCTAAGTAATAGTCGGATGTGTAAAATAAAGTTTTGGCTGCATATTCGCCGATATGTTGTGAAATAAGAGGATAGCTTTCGCCTTCAATAAGGCCAGTGCGAGCAATCTTTACATGTGATAAGTCTTCCATGACCGTAATGGCAAGCTGTTTATCTGCATAATACACTTTTGGGACATATTCGCGGCAATAGCTTCCGAATGTAAGTAAGGCATCTGCTTCAATAGCTGCTCGTTTTAATGTAAGCGGCCAGCTTTCACCTAGCACTTTTGCATAGGGAACGGCTTGTTTAATAATAACCCCTTTATTAGTTGCGTTATCTGCGACATGAAAAACATAATTTAACGTGCCAGCTCTGATTTTGCGGCAAGTTAATGTCGCGTCCTTATCTAATAATTCTAGCTTTTGTATGAGTGCAATCGCTGTTTCATTCGTTAATAATTCGAACGAGCCTTGTGTTTGTGTCAATATAATCCCTCCAGATTATCGTTTAGGCAAGTAAAAAAGCCTCTTTCCATTTAAGAAAGAGGCTTTGAAATGATGATTCAAACCTCTTATCTTTCAGAAAGAATTCTTTCTGATGGAATTAGCACCGTGCCTTGCGGATTATTTCTCCACATATTGCGGTCGGTTGCTGGGCGTCATAGGGCCATATCCCTCAGCCTGCTCTTGATAAGAGAACGTATATTTTTCATTTTTAATAAATTATAGTTAGCTTGGAAAAATAATAACAATATTCCTAAAACATTGTCAATATAAAAAATTAATAAAATTCCGGACGTCGGTCGGCAAACACAGGAATTTTATTACGCACTTCACGTACTTTAGTAAAATCAATAGTTCCTGTTAAGATTTCGACCCCTTCACCTGCTTCATTAATAATCTCACCCCATGGATCAATGATTAATGAATGTCCGGCAAATATGTTATTCGGATCTGAACCTGTTCGATTAACGGCTACAACATACGCTTGATTTTCAATTGCACGGCTAATTAACAGCGCACGCCAGTGATCTAATCGAGGTTTCGGCCATTCTGCTGACACAAACAATACTTCCGCTCCTTTTGTAGTATGTGCACGAAGCCATTCAGGGAAGCGGATATCGTAGCAAATGAAGCTCGCACACAGTTTGTCATCAAATGTAAATAAACCATCCCTTTCACCAGGTTGCAGGAAATGATGTTCATCCATCAATTGAAATAAGTGAAGTTTATCGTAATCTTTGACGAATTCTCCTTTATTATTAATCATAAGCATTGTGTTATAAATGCCGTCTTTTGTTTTTTTTGCGATGGATCCTCCAACGAGATGTACGTGATATTTCTTGGCGATTTTTTGTAAAAATGAAATCGTTTCTTTTGCTTCCACGTCGGCGATTTCTTCTAAGCGTGTTAAATCATACCCGGTAGTCCATAGCTCTGGTAAAATGAGGACATCCGGCTTCGATTGAACAGCCTGCTCAATGAGTTGTTCTGCTGCTGTATAGTTTGTTTCCGGTTTTCCAAAGGCAATATCCATTTGAATACAGGCAATGTTCCAGTTCATAATTTATACCTCCACAGTTTGAAAAAGTTCTTTACAACATTATCATAAACATATATCATTTTTGATTATAATTTCAAGAAATTTCAGAGAAGGTGCACGAATGTTTCAATTTGAACAATCCGAATTATTAAAAACATTACCGAAACAATTTTTTGCCTCGCTTGTTGCGAAAGTTAATAGCATTCAGGCGCAGGGACATGATGTCATTAATTTAGGACAGGGCAATCCAGATCAGCCAACGCCAGAACATATAGTGAAAAGTTTACAAATAGCTGCAGAGAAACCGTTGAATCATAAATATTCTCCGTTTCGCGGTCATCAATATTTGAAGGAAGCGGCTTGTGCTTATTATGAAAGAGAGCATGGAGTAGTGTTAGATCCTGATACAGAAGTTGCGATTTTGTTCGGCGGAAAAGCAGGGTTAGTAGAGCTTCCACAATGCTTATTAAACCCAGGTGACACGGTACTCGTTCCAGACCCGGGATATCCAGACTATTTATCAGGTGTTGCCTTAGCGAAAGTGAAAACAGCATTTATGCCATTGCTTGAAGAAAATGACTTTTTACCTGATTACGCAAGCTTAGACCGTGAAATTGTTCAACAAGCGAAAATGATGTTCCTTAATTATCCGAATAATCCAACAGGTGCAAGTGCTACGGCTGAATTTTTTGAGCAGACGGTTGCAGTTGCGAAAGAACATTCGATGTGTGTTGTGCACGATTTTGCTTATGGAGCGATTGGTTTCGATGGAGAAAAGCCGCGCAGTTTTTTACAAACAGAAGGGGCAAAAGATGTCGGGATTGAAGTATATACTCTGTCTAAAACATATAATATGGCAGGCTGGCGAGTAGGCTTTGCTGTTGGGAATAAAAGTGTGATTCAAGCACTGGAACTGCTTCAAGATCATCTATATGTAAGTTTATTCCCTGCTGTTCAAGAAGCGGCTGCAACAGCATTACTTGAATCACAAGATTGCGTCCGTGAATTGGTGGCAACATATGAAGGGCGCCGTCGTGTGTTTATAGATGGGCTACGTTCAATCGGTTGGAACGTAACGGCACCGAAAGCTTCGTTTTTTGCTTGGCTTAAAGTTCCAGAAGGGTTCACTTCGGAGAGCTTTGCAGAGTATTTATTAAATGAAGCTCACGTTGCCGTTGCACCAGGAAATGGCTTTGGTCAATTTGGTGAAGGCTATGTCAGAGTCGGGTTACTTACTTCTGAAGAAAGACTTCAAGAAGCCGTGAAACGAATTGAAGCTCTAAAGTTATTTACCATTAAACAATAAAAGATATATACCTAATTTTCTTATTGTGAGCAATAAGCTTAATAGAAGAGGGGGCACTCCAAAAATGGGTGCCCCTTTCTGCTTTAATCTATAGAGCATTTCATCGATTTGCCTTATGATTTCGCGAATTGATTGTTTGTAAGTTTCGTTGTTTTATAATGTGATACATAGCTATGGAGAATCATGCCCATAACAATGATGAACATACCAGTCCATGATAAAAGGGAAGGGAAGGCTGTCGATAGTAATAGGACTTCTCCAACAACTGTGAATAAAACTTCAAGCGATTGAGTCGCTTCAACAGCAGCTAGTTTTTGCATATTTCCTCTGACTAAATCGGTAGCTTGAAAGAACAGTACCGTCGCTAATACGCCGGAAGAGATGGCAACGAGCAAAGATTGAGTCGTTTGTTCGATACTAGGCACGCCTACCGTAAACAGCCCATAAAGAGAAAGGATAAACCAAAAAGGCAGACTTGCTAATGTCATGCCTAATACTCGTTGATAGGCATCTAAACGTCCGACACAAAGATCCATCATTTTTCGATTTCCTAGTGGATAAGCAAAGGAGGCAATAATGATGGGGATAATTCCTAATAATACGTGTTTTAACGAAATAGAGCTAGCGTGTTCGATTTGCATGAGAGCAATACCGAGTAAAATAATAAGCGATATCAATAATCCACGAACTGGGATTTTTCCTCTTATTTTTTTAGGGCCGTTTGGTGTTGTAATCGTTAAAAAGAAAAGTGGTGCGAGCAAGGAGCCGGAAATAATCGTAATTTGCCATGTGCTTGCGGTTAGCCATCCTGGTGCGAATGCCGCAGCAAAGCAAATCGGTGCATAAAATAACCCAAACCCGATAGAGGACCATAAAATCCACTGCCCCCAATGTTCTTTCATATTTTGAAAGAGGGGGCGTATGTTTTTTCTAGCGATGACAATTGTTAATAAAAAGGGAACCATGAAAAAATATCGTAGTGAAGCGCTCCAAATCCAACTTCCCCCCGATAATTCCATTGCTCGATTTAAAATAAACGTCACGGAAAAAAAGAATGCTGCACAAATACCTAATATAATTGGACGCATAGGACACCTCAATCTTCCTGTGGATGTAGTAATGTTCGAAGACTTAACCAGTTTTCCTCCACAAGACTAGCAGCCGTCTCGCTATCTTTTTGGCGACAAGCTTCAATAATTTTTTGATGCTGTTCGAATGATTGAATACTTTTTTCAGAATTAAATTGTGCGATTTCTAAACGCTGGATTTTTGGAACAATCGGTTCGAGTGCTCGAATGATTTCTGGATTGCCAGCAACATCTAGAAATACATTATGAAATAATTCATCTGCTTCGATTGCTTTAATAATATCTTTTTTCTGTGTGAATTGTAGCAATGTTTTATTCGTATACTCTAATTCATCAGTATCTGATTCTTTCAATAATGGAACCGCCAAACGTGCAGCTAAAGCGTGTAGCGCTGCTATTACCGTTACGCCATGTTTTGCCTCCTCGATGTTTAATGAAGCGACCCGAGTTGAAGACCCAGGAATAGATTCTACCAGCCCTTCGTCTTCTAGCCGTTTAAGGGCTTCGCGAACGGGAGTCCGGCTAATTCCAAATTCCTCTGCTAATTCTTTGTCATTGAGACGCTGCTCAGGTTGCAGTTCAAGCAAGGTAATCGCTCTTTTTAACGCAAAATATACTTCATCACGAAAGGACAGTCGTTTAATTGGTTTAAAAGTATCATTTTTCATAAAACCAATATATCGCATTTTGGTTTTATTTACAATATTTATCATAAGAATACAATAGACTATGCTGCTAGCACTTTGGTGGAAATATGATACACTTTGTACGATAAAGTTTATTTTTGTGAAAGATAAGGAGCAGAGTACAATGAAAGAGACAGAAGTATACATATTAGGTGGTTTTCTTGGAAGCGGGAAAACGACATTATTACGAAATATTTTAAAGCAAGAAAATGAAGCAGGTCGAAAAGTAGCTGTATTGTTGAATGAGCTTGGCAGTGTGTCGGTGGATAGTGGACTCATTGACGATGATGTTCCATTAAAAGAGTTATTTGGCGGCTGTATTTGCTGTACGATTCAAGATAAATTGGAAGTGCAGCTTCATGAATTATTAACAGAAAATGAGCTGGAAGCAGTTTATATTGAAACAACAGGTGCAGCTCATCCGGTTGAAGTATTAGATGCGATTATGTCTCCGCTTTTTGCTGAGAGGCTCGCTTATAAAGGCATCATTACAGTAGTAGATTTATTAAGATGGCGGGATCGCGAGCAGTTGTCCCCACAACTGCGTCAACTGTTAGTAGAGCAAATTCATCATGCGGATTTTATTTTGCTGAATAAAAAAGATTTAGTCACTGAAATGGAGGCAGCTCAGCTTCTGTATTCGATTCAAGCTCTCAATGCGGATGCAGTATGCTTATTAACGGAGCAAGCGGAAGTGTCCATTGCTTCGCTTCAGCAGTTAAAAAGAAAACAAAGCCATCAACATCAAGAACTTGATGTGAATCACCATTTACATTTAAGCGCCATCGTTTATTCGTTTGAAGGAGCTATTAAGCAAACGGACTTTGAAGAGTGGATGAGAAGCCTTCCTGATACCGTTTATCGTATGAAAGGATACGTAGCTTTTACTCATTCGCAGTATCCATATTTATTTCAATATTCGTATGGCATGCCTATGTTAATGAATGAAATGATGAAGATGCCGCTTAATATCGTGATTATTGGTGAAAATGTGCAGAAAGAGCAACTTATTTCTGAGTTGAAGGAGTTAGAAAGAAAAGCGAAGAATTAAACAATAATAAGGTGAAACTTCCATCAGTGGGGATTTTCACTCATCCTCTACTGATGGTTAGTCACGT
>NZ_JBALMU010000014.1:9518-15469 GCF_036962285.1 Bacillus sp. JJ634 | reverse complement strand
GGGCAGTTGTCCCCCATCTATCTTCTTTGTTTCCTCATACGCTTGAGGTGGGGGTCTTACTGCCCGTTAAGTGTGGGATAAATTTAAGATGATTTTTTGAGGCTGCCCTTTGGGTAGCCTCGTTTGAAGTTACTGGCTGCGCTCACCAAATGCAGCAAATGTTTTTTCATCTTCAATTAAGCCGCAAGCAGCGCATTGAACACGTACGTCAGGACCATTATAAGCAAGATGAAAAGGTTCGATCGTGTCATTTGAGTATTGGGCAACGATTTCACCAGAACGTGGATCTTTTTTAATCGGTGTAGCTACTTGCTGAATAAGGTTAAATCGTGATTTATTAGTACGGCAATTTGGGCAACAATAAACTTGAGACATGCACATCCACTCCTTTTTGATTGTAGTATTTCCTCTCATTATGTTGAATATACCGCGCGTATTGATAGAGAAAAGAGATGATATAATTGAAAGAGAATGAATGCAGACAGGATGAGTTATTAACTTCACACTTTTTTCACAACTTATCGATACAATGTAGCGTAATCATCGTTTTGTTCCAGATTTAATAGCAAGTTAACAAGAGTGTGAAGAAGATAGATGAGAGGGACAAGTGCTCGTATTAGTTTAATAATCATCAGTGGGGATAAAGAAAACCCCACTGTTATAAAGGAGCTGATAAAATGAAGCAAGTACTTTTTCTTTTATTTGCTGCTTTACTGCTTACTGGGTGTAACAGTGTGACTTATCCAAAGATTAAGCACGATCAATCTTTTATTGCAACGGTAAATATTAAAGATACGAGTCTTACTTTTTTAAATGAACAGTATAAACATTTAGCCGATTGGGATCTCAGTGTCCCTTTTATGGGCGGACTGCTGCTCGAAGATGGAGATACGTTGCTGCTTTATGGAAAAGATATGGATTCGATTGAAGTTTTTTCATTAGAGAAAGGAAAACAAATCGATAGCTGGGAAGCGAAAAAAGGTATTGTTAATATGAAACTGCTTCAGGATGGAAAGAGTATTGCTGCAGTGAATCAATCTTTAAACAATGTTTCTTTCTATAATGAAGAGGGACGAATAGAAGATCAAATTAAAGTAGGTAAAAGTCCGCTGATGCTCCTTCAAGATCATCAGCAATTATATGTAATGAATTTTGGCGAAACAAAATTGTCAGTTATTAATTTACGTACAAGAAAAGTAGAAAGGGACTTTGTTATTCAAGCGTCTTCCACAGGTGCCTTATTAAGAGAAGAGCAGCAAGAGATTTGGCTTGGCGGTCATGGGATGGGAGCGAAAATGGAGGAAAATGTCCATGTTTATTCAACGGAAACAGGAGAATTAAAACGAACGTTAAATACACCGATAATGCCCATTAATATTATGGAAAATGCGGCTGGTATTTTCATTTTGAGTCATGGTTCAAACGCTCTTTACAAAGTAGATGAAACGTACAAGGTTGTGAAGAGTACGACAGTTGGGGTCAATCCATTTGAGATGACGACTGTTCGTGATGATATATTGATTGCAGGATATGATAGTGATGAGCTCTATGTGATGGATTCAAAGTCTATGAAGGTAAAACAAACCATTAAGGTAGGCAAAGGCCCGTTTCAAATGATTAGTAGGGAGTAGATGTGCATGAGTGATTATACCGTTTTGGTCGTTGATGATGAAAAAGATATGCGAACCTTGATAGAAATGTATTTGCTCAATTCTGGATATCACTGCCTTCAAGCGCAAGATGGAGAAGAGGCTATTCGCTGTTTGGAACACGCAACAGTAGATTTAATCTTATTAGATATAATGATGCCGCAAAGAGATGGCTTTTTAGTTTGTGAAGAGCTGCGGCGAAAATCTGATGTACCGATTATTTTTGTTAGTGCTAAAGGAGAAGAGTGGGATAAAGTGAAAGGACTCAAACTTGGAGGAGATGATTATGTTGTTAAGCCATTTAATCCAGGTGAGTTAATGGCTAGAGTAGAAGCAGTGTTAAGAAGAACAGGTAAGAAAGCAACGTTATATACGGAGCAAGATGTGGTGAGGTTGGGGAAAATTGAAGTAAATCAGAAAGCAAGAACGGTGACAATTAACGGAGCACCGATTAATGTGACTTTAAAGGAATTTGACTTGTTGCTTTTTTTAATGCGGCATAAAAATCAAGCACTCAGTCGGGAGCAATTACTAGAACATGTATGGGAGGGGAGCTATGGTAGTTCTTTACGAACGGTGGACACTCATATTAAAACATTAAGAATGAAGTTAAAGGAAGCGGATTATATTCAAACGGTATGGGGAATTGGTTATAAAATGGGAGATGAGCATTTTGCGTAAAATCAAATCTTTGTCATTTAAGCTCTGGTTCACCATTATGAGTGCCGTTATTCTATCTGTTGTCTTTGCGTATTCTCTATCACAATATTATTACAAAAATTTATATGTTGAGAAGGTAAAGAGTGATCTTATTTATGAAGCTTCTTTACTCGCTGCCGATTATGCAGGAGGTAAGATTACGGAACAGTATAAGCAAAATATTGAATGGTTTAATAGCAAAAATGAAAGTGAAACGTTCGTTGTGAATAATCCCCGGGAATTAAGTGCGTGTTTGCCGTTTGATATTGATTATAATACGTTGATTTCTGAAGAAGAGCGACAAATGCTTCTTGAAGGAAAGCCCATTGAAAAAGAAGGCTATGAAGAACGATTTGAAAAAAATATAGTAGCGGCCATTATTCCTCTAACCGATGGAGACCGATTAGAAGGAATTATTTATACATATATTCCTGTTAACTCGATTACTGATTTAATTCATGAGTTTGCCGTTAAATGGATTGCGGCTGCGATTTTATTTATGCTCATGGTTATGCTGCTGACAACAAAATGGTTAAAGAAGCTGATTCATCCAATTCGTGATATGAAAGCAGCAGCACATCAAGTATCTAACGGTGATTATTCGACACAAGTTCGAGTTACAAGTGATGATGAAGTAGGTCAGCTTGGCCATGCTTTTAATAAAATGGCCCAATCGCTTCATTTAGAAGAAGAAAGAAAAAGAGAGTTTCTTGAAAATGTCTCACATGAACTACGAACCCCATTAAGTTATATAAAAGGTTATACACAAGCCATTATTGATGGTGTCATTAAGGATAAAGAGGAAGAAAGAAAATATCTTCAACTTATTTCGAGGGAAACATTGAGGATGCAGCATCTCGTTGGTGATTTAATGGAGTTAACAAAAATGGATCGTAAGCAAGTGATGTTACAGGAATCCCCGATTGCTTTTGCTCAGTTTATAGAGGACTTTGTGGGAAAATATGAACAAGTGATTCAGGACAAGCAGCTACAGTTACAGATTGAGTTAGATCCAGATCCTATTATTATGGGGGAAGAGCGAAAACTTGAACAAATTCTTCAGAATGTATTGGATAATGCGATTCACTACACGAATGCAGGTGGAGTTATTTCTATTATATTAAAGCAAAATAAAGAAACATGTGAGTTAAGCATTGCTGATACAGGTAGAGGTATTCCAAAACAAGATCTTCCTTATATTACGAATCGTTTTTATCGTGTGAATAAGGCGAGAAGTCGTTCAGACGGTGGTTCGGGGTTAGGGTTGGCTATCGTTAAGAAACTAGTAGAATTACAAAAAGGTGAACTAAAGATAGAAAGTGAAGAGGCTGTTGGTACGAAAGTGTATGTAACATTTCCAATGATTCAAAGTGAGTGGTTGTAGACTAAAGCAGGAGGCATGACGGATGAGAAAAATAATCATTTTATTTTTAACTGTTCTTATTGTCTTAGTTGGATGCGGCAAGGAAGAAGAGGAGCAGCTTCCGAAGATGTTACATGTAGAATTAGAGCTAACTCCTGAACGAGCAAAAGTGAATGAAACGGTTAGCTTTCAAGCAAAAGTAACGTATGGAGATAAAATCGTTACAGATGCCGACGAGGTAAGCTTTGAAATTTGGCGTGAAGACAAGGAGGAAAGTGAAACGATTCCTGTCAAGCATAGTCAAGATGGCGTGTATAAGCTTGAAAAAACATTTAAAGAAGAAGGAACATATTATGTATATGCCCATGTAACCGCAAGAAACTTGCATACAATGCCAAAACGAGAATTTGTAATTGGAGCAAAGAATTAAATAAGAGAAGAATAAAGTAAAGGGTCTGGTATAATACTAGATCTTTTTTTGTTGCGGTATTTGTAAAATAGTAATTTTTCTCGTAACTTTGTAACATTGTAGTAAAGAATGTTACAAAAAGCAGGGGAATAGAAAAGTGTCAATATTGATTTTTTAGAAGGTTATGGAATAGGAAGAGAAAAACTACCATTGACAGAGAAATAGAGAATCAGAGAATAAAAATGGAAAAAACATTTAAATGGTAGTGTTACTAAGGGGTTGCATCGTTTAAGAGCAGAAGGGAAATCATGTAATGCTCTTTCCTTTTAATCTGTTAATTTTTTTGGAAATGGCTGGTTGTATTGTTACAAAAAAGCCGTGATATGATGATTCCAGAAGCAAAATAACAGATTGACTAGGAGGAAATACAAATGAAAAAGAAATTAATTCTATCAACAGTAGCCGCAGCAGCAGTCATGTTCTCAGGAGCTGGATTCAATCAAGCAGAAGCAGCACAAGTAAATTGCCAACCTACTAAACAGTTCACATATAAAGTAACATCACAACAAGATGCACAAAAATTAGTTCAACAATACTTTGCTAAGTATGGTATTAAAGTACAAGGAAACGCAATTCAAGCACCAGTAAAACAAGCAACACCAACACAACAAGCGCAACAGCCAACACAAGCAACACAACAAGCACCAACACAACAACAAGTAAAACAACCAACAACTCAACAGCCAACAACAAACAATAATGCTACTGCTGACACAAACAAACCAACAGCAGCTGAAACAAATACTTCAGTAAGTGCTTTTGAAAAGAAAGTAGTAGAATTAACAAACGCTGAACGTGCAAAACAAGGGTTAGCTCCACTTACATTAGATACAGAGTTAAGCAAAGTTGCTCGTGCTAAATCTCAAGATATGAAAGATAAAAACTACTTTGATCATAATAGCCCAACGTACGGCTCACCATTTGATATGATGAAATCATTTGGCATTAGCTATAAATCAGCGGGTGAAAACATTGCCCAAGGTCAAACAACACCTGAGCAAGTTGTACAAGCTTGGATGGATAGCCAGGGACACCGTGAAAATATTATGAATTCAAGCTTTACTCATATTGGAGTAGGCTATGTAGCTTCAGGGAACTACTGGACACAAATGTTTATTGGAAAATAAGATTGCTAGATTATAAGAATAGAGACCCCCAAACTGCTTGATAGTTTGGGGGTTGTTATAGTTCTGAGATATCTATTTCCGAATAGTTCAAATCGGAATGCTTTTGAAATCGGATTTCTAATATATTGTCTTTATATTGAACGGATGTTCCTTTTTTTCGAACAAGAGCCGGTAAGGGGATGTTATGCTTATCTCCTTCGTTTGGGATATCATGAATCATCGATTGGTTGGAAGTATGGTAAATTTTCATTTGTTTAAGCCAGCTTTCATCTTGAATCGGAATTCGAATATAGATAAATGAATGGGTTTCTAGTACATTTGCTTGTAGTGGATTTTCTGCTGTGCGGGTCCCGCTCTCTTTTGCTTTAACAGCTCCTTGATTCATCACGTCTTGCATATTGTTGGGCATCACTTCTGTGAAAACTTTCTCGATAAAGGATTGAACATCGTTTTGCTGCAAGTTTTTTAAGAAGCCGTTTTGATTTTTGGAAGATGAGAAAAGGCTGCTGAAGGGAAACATATTGAATTCCTCTTTTCGTCAATAAAATAGTTACTTATGCAAAATATGTTATGCACAAGATAGGCGGGAGGTTCATTGTTTATAGATTTGACTATGTTAAAAAAATACCCCTTCTTCAAGCAAT
>NZ_JBALMU010000014.1:0-9492 GCF_036962285.1 Bacillus sp. JJ634 | reverse complement strand
ATTGCTTGAAGAAGGGGTTATTTTATGAAGCATTTTGAAGGACATTCGTTCGTTGAATGAACCTTAGTCTTGTAGCGAGGCCAATTGCTCCAATCGCTAATCCCGCAATTAATCCAATCCAGTAACCATCAGGTCCCATATCGAGAAAATTAGCGAGTGTGTAACCAATCGGTAATCCAAGTATCCAATAAGAGAGAAGTGACATGAAGAAGGTAATGGTGACATCTTTGTATCCTCGTAAAATCCCTTGAATTGGAGCTTGAAGAGCATCCGATATTTGGAAGAACATTGCATATAGTAAGAAGTGAGTCGTAAGCGTTATAACGGCTTGATCTTGTGTATAAATAGAGGCAACTGATTCTCGGAAAAAGAACAGCACGGTTGCACAAAGTAAAGCCATGGATAAAGCCATCGTAATTCCGATTAGGCTATATTCACGAGCATCTTTCAAGCGTTTTGCGCCTACTTCAAAGCCAATAACAATCGTTAAAGCCATGGAAATACTTAATGGTATCATATATAACAGTGAAGCAAAATTTATAGCGATTTGATGAGAGGCAATGGTCACGGTATCATATTCACTCATCAGTAAGGTTACAGCAGAAAAAATGCTTGTTTCAAAAAACACAGCGAGACCAATCGGAATTCCAATCTTTAAGAATGAGCTCCATTCTTTCCATGAAATGCGGTAAAACTTTTGAAATACGTTATAGACGGCAAATGGATAAATGCGTATGACGACGATAATGGCCACAATAGCTATGATCCAATACGTAACCGCAGTTGCGTATCCAGAACCAACACCTCCTAATTCCGGAAGTCCCAATTTCCCGTAAATAAGCATATAATTTAATAAAATATTAATTGGTAAGGCTCCGAGTGTAATGAGCATCGATACTCTTGTTTTTCCAAGTGCATCAATGAAAGCACGCAATGTATCATAAATAAACAAGGGAATGATTCCAAATGAAAGTGCCACAAGATAGTCATGAGCAATTTGATGAACATTTGCCTCTAGCTCCATCATATTTAAAATGGGACTAACCGTAAATGTACCGACAGTTAAAACCGATAATGCAATAGCAACGGATAAATAAAGGGCTTGTATAACAGAAAAGGGAACAGAGTTTATTCGTTTAGAGCCGACCAATTGTGAAACAACAGGGGTCAACGCAATGAGCACGCCCCCTAAACCCATATAAACCGGTGTCCATAAAGAACTTCCAATAGAGACACCTGCAACATCTACGGTATGATATTGTCCAGACATCATAATGTCAAAAAAAGTCATTGCATATAATCCAAGCTGAGTAATAAGAATTGGGATTAATAGGTGAAATAATTGGCGAACTTTTGCTGTTTTATTAAATGTTTGATTCATTGATGTACCTCTAGTTCAAATTTTCCACAATGGAAAAATTATATCATACGTCTGTCATGGAAATGAAAAGAATTTGATTTTTCTTTTTAGTTGGTGAATGGTTCAGGTGTGGTATTATGGAAGGTAAGTTCTTTTGGTTGGAAGGTGAAAACATTGACAAAAAAAATCGTGTTTACCGGCGGAGGTTCGGCTGGACATGTATCTGTAAATACAGCAATTATTCCTGAATTTATTAAAAATGATTGGGATATTACGTATATTGGCTCTGAAAAAGGGATTGAAAAAACGATCATTGAAAAAGAATTCCCTAATATTCGTTATGAAACGGTATCTGTTGGAAAACTGCGCAGATATGTATCGATTGAAAATTTAAAAGACCCATTTCGTGTAATTAAAGGAATCTTTGATGCACGTCGAATTTTAAAGAAGACACGACCAGATTTTATTTTCTCTAAAGGGGGATTTGTGTCTGTTCCAGTTGTGCTTGCAGCTAAAATGCTTAAAATTCCGATTTTTATTCATGAATCGGATTACACACCAGGTTTAGCGAATAAAATCGCGATGCCATTTGCTTCAAGAATTTTTACAACGTTTGAAGAGTCCAATGCCCATTTGCCGAAAGAAAAAGCGTTATATATCGGCGCTGTATTGCGCGATGGTATTTTTGCGGGAAATGGAGAAAAAGGAAAGCGCTTTTGTGGTTTTACTAGTAAAAAGCCAGTCTTGCTCATTATGGGCGGGAGTTTAGGTGCTGTTCGTATTAATCATTTGATTACAAAGCATCTTGAAGAGTTGCTTCGTCATTATCAAATCATTCACATTTGCGGCAAAGGAAATGTCGAGGAGTCATTGAAGCAGCCAGGATATGCTCCGTTTGAATATGTGCACGAGGAGCTATTCGACTTATTAGCAGCAGCAGATGTCGTTATTTCACGTGCAGGATCTAATTCGATTTTTGAGTTTCTTGGTTTGCAAAAACCGATGCTGCTGATTCCACTAAGTGCAAATGCTTCTCGCGGCGATCAAATTTTAAATGCAGCGAGCTTTGAAAAACAAGGATTTTGTCAGGTCATTCAAGAGGAAAACTTGAGTTTTGAACAGTTTGAGTCAACGCTTGATCATTTATTGAAGGAGTCTTCGATGTATCGCGCGAAGATGGAGCAGAAGCGCCCATTTAAAACAGGACCCGAAATGTATCAATTATTACTAGATTTAATGAAAAAATAAGCATGTATCTAGTTTCTCTAGCATATGTTGTTCTAAATGCTAGAGGAGGAATAGAAATGGCTTATCAATATTCAAAAGGTTGGTTTATTGCGGAATTAAAGAAGATGGGGATTAAGCATCATCCGGTAGAGCGTCGAAAGCTAGAGCTGTATAAGACGTATGTGTTACGGAATTTATATAAAGAGTTACAAAAATAACAAGTGACAGGTTCGAGCCACCGCGGTTCGAACCTGTTTGTATAGGCGATGTTAATGAATATTGTTGATTTAGCCCATTTTATCTAACAACGTTTTATAAAAAAGAATCAATCATAGGGAAACAGAAAGCGATTATAATACCAGCCATCGCCATCGCTACTCCGGCTACTGCCCCAGTGAACTCACTTTCCTGAGCGGCGTGAGCGGTACCAAAACCGTGGGCTATTGTTCCATATGCAATCCCGCGAGCAAAAGGCATTGTGATATGGAGCTTATCCATAAGCCAAGGAGCAATCATTGTACCAAGAATGCCTGTTATAAGTACAAAGGCGGCCGCTAAATTTGCGTCCCCTTCATATAACGACATAATCTCAACGGCAATCGGGACCGTAACGGATTTTACAGCGAGTGCTTGAACCATGTTTAAACTGAAGGAGAATAGTTTAGCGATGATAATCGCGATACATAAAGTGACGGCTAAGCCAAGAATAATACCACTAATCGCTGGAATGGCATATTTTGCGATAATGGCACGATTTTTATAAAGCGGTATAGCTAAAGCGACTGTTGCGGGTCCAAGAAAATATGTGATGATTTCTTTAGCCAATATGTAGTCTTCGAAATGTAAACCGCTGATAAGTAAGACTGATACAATAGCAATCGTGCATAAAAAAACGGGTGTTGTAAAAGGTGATGGGTATTTCGTATATACTTTTCTTCCCGCTATGTACGCGATAATGGTGATAGTAATGCTATAAATGGTGATGAACGTTTCCATGCTGTTTGACTTCTCCTTTCTGTGCAAGCTTTTGTACAGTTAATGCAGAGACGATAAAACCAACGATTAGACTGATGCCCAGAACAAGTGCTAAAGACCATCCGTAGCGGAAGAATAAAGCACCTAATGTCATTAAGCTAACGGCAATCGGGATAAAGAAAAAAGCGAGATGCTTGACAAAGAAGCTAGCTGTGAAATCCACCCATTCCAGCTTTATGACATTTGTTTGAAGCAGGATAAATAATAAGAGTATCCCAATAACGTTTCCAGGAATGGGTAAATGGAAGAAATCTGTGCACAAGTAACCAATTTTACAAATGGTAATAAGCACTATCAGCTGAATGATAAAAATAAATCCTTTTTTCATCATAATTGAAACAAATCCTTTCGAATTTTTTTGGAAAAATGTTCAAGTGATGTGTTTATTATACGAAAATATCATTACGATGAATAGAGTAATAATCAGAAAAGATTAACTTTTCAGTCAATAAATAAATCCCTTTACACAAATGGTAAAGGGATTTAAGTGCACTATGCCTCCATAAGATGTTGATCATTGTCATCATTTTGTCGAAGGATATGCAGCGTGTATAAATCTTTTGGAATTTCGAAAAGATCGAATAGATCTTCATTTTGGTTGATTTGTTCATATAATGCTTTTCTTGTTTCGTTTACTTTCATCGCATAAGGGAGTTTCTCAGCTGCCTTTAAAGAGCGAATATTTTTTTTGCGAATGCGCATAAATACGGTTTCTATACCAAGGTCAAAAAAGATTTCTTTAAAGAAAGCCTCTTTTGCAAGAGTATTATAGCCTTTTCCATGGAATGGTTTACCTAACCATGTACCGAGAAATCCTGCACCATTTTCCACATCATATAGGGAGATGCAGCCAATCGGATTATCCCATTCATCTAAAATTGTTCTTGAAATTAGTTCACCAGCTTCTTCAGCTTCAATCGTTTGCTTTGTAACAAAAACGTATTCTTCGTAAGAATCTACTTTTTGGCGTACGAAAGGGAAGACATCTGGATGCGACATTAAATCATAAAGAGACGAACAATCAACAAACTCTCTTTTCTTTAACATTTCCATCCCTCCGCTTTGAGGGCAGTTCTATAGCGTAGCTGCCGCCCACCCTCGAAATTTTTTAAGTCGTTCATCAAAAAATTTCGGGGTGGGAATCGAACCCACTAGAACCGGGAAACCGGTGGCGCACCATTTGCCTTCCCTATTTTTATTGTCAGAAATATAATATGCTCTACCTTGCTATAATACTAAAAAAAAATGCATTTGGATATAGTAATTTTGCCTATTTTTTCGACTAAATTTTGTTATTTTTATTTTATGCAAACGATTGTATTAATCATGCGTTTTTATTCAAAATTTTCCGGTAAATTGGAGGGATAAAATGAGGATTCCAAGAATCCAAACATATAAGGCAAACCACTTTAACGATTGTTTTTTTAAGAAATCAATCATCCAAACAACAGCTATATACCCAAAGACTGCTGAAGTTAACGTACCGATAAAAAGAGCCATAAACGAAAGACGCTCCACTTCTCCAGTGAAAATAGGCTTCATTTGAAAAACAATGCCGCCAGCGATTGCTGGAATCGACAGTAAAAAGGAGAAATAAGCAGCGGTGGAGCGGTCGAGTTTACACAACAATCCAGCTGCAATTGTTAAGCCTGACCGAGAGAGGGCAGGCATGATGGCAGCTGCCTGAAACGTACCGATTATAAACGCATCTTTTACGGAAATTTGCTCTAATGTTTTCGTGCCGCCCTTTCTTGCATCTGCGAACCATAGAATGAGACCAGTAGCAAGAAACTCCCAGCCGATGGTCACACCTGACTTCGAAAGTGAATCAAACCAATCTCCAAGTAAGACGCCAGCAAATACTGCAGGAATCGTTCCGGCAATGAGTAACACAGTCATTTTTGAAAATGGCTTTTTGACGATGGAAATGATTTCTTGCTTATAGACAACAAGTAGAGCAAGCAATGTACCGATATGAAGCATCGTATCTAAGAAAATTCCCGCTTCATCTAAATGAAATAGGTGACGTCCTAAATATAAATGCCCTGTGCTGGAAATCGGTAAAAATTCAGTCAACCCTTGAATGATGCCGAGAATGAATGCTTGAAATTCATTTAACAATTGAATTCACCTCAGGTAAAAGTAGTAAGGACAAACACTAATTATCTGTATGCGAGTCTATGTCCAAAGATGTGCAACATTAAGCGATATATTCGGAATTTCTAGTGCATATGTTAAAAAGTTCTGTATAAAATGATGAAAAATGAAACTGTTTCTATGTTTATGCGTATAACTAGATATAGTATGGAATGAGAGAGGAGGAACGACAAATGGTTACCCAAGATGAAAAAGTATTTGCTGTTCTTATTTATGTTATTAGTTTATTTTTTCCGCTTCTTGGACCGCTCATTATTTGGTTAGTGAAAAAAGATTCACCATATATTGATTATCATGGCCGAGAGTATTTTAATTTTCTTATCTCCTACACGATTTATGGAATAATTGGAGCACTTCTTGTTTTCGTTGGAATTGGCGTATTGATTCTGCCTATTTTAGGGGTTGCAGCGTTTGTGTTTACAATCATTGCGGCGATACGAGCCTATGAAGGAGTCGAGTATCGAATTCCACTTATTTTTCGAATTTTATAAGTCATGAAAAAGGAATCTAGCTGATGTTTGTCTAGATTCTTTTTTGTTAGGCTTTGTTATAGGATACTGTTGATTTTTGTTAAAGGGAATTAAGGAATGGATAGCGAAATAACAATATAGAGAGTATGAATCTTTAGTCAAGGAGCTAATTATGAATATTCGAGAGTATTATCAGAAAACAGCAAAAGCATGCTTTTGCGTTGCTTGGATTTCCCTATTGTTAGCGATTATTTTTTTTGTTTGTCATCTTTTACAATTATTTGAAGGGGATTTATTAATCTTTGTTATTCCAATCATCATTTTTAGTGTGCTTCACTTCTTTTATTTTCGAACTTATGATAAAAGGGTAGAAAAATTAGGGGATAAGCCGATGCAAACAAGTGGTCAGTTATTAAGCATAGACCATGTATTAGTCGTTTTTATGCCTGCACCAACATTGCGTATGCTGCTATTTGATTCGAAAGGTTTGCTTCTTGGAGAAGTTCGCGATCAAAATATGCGTTGGTTTATGTGGTTGATTCCGAACGTCGTTTCACTGCTATTGCCCAAGCGATTTATCTTATTGGATAGCGATGGACAAGTTAGGGCAAAATATCATACTCGAGCAGGGTTAACGAATTCGATGACGATTTATAATGCTGATGATGAAATAATTGGGGGTTATCAGGAAAAATGGAAGGATTCACTAATTAAAATTAAAGGGATCATCTATAAAGGAAATCAGAGTGAATGGATTGCAGTAGAATCAAAAGCAAGTCTTTACTCTTTACAACTTAAAACAATAGATAAGAAAAGTGTCGCCTCCTTTCAAGAAGGCTGGATGCCGGTAGAGTGGGCTAAGCGATTTGAATTAAATACACCGATTATTACCTTTTCTTCGATAATTACTGAACAGGAGAGAGTCATTATTTTAGGCTTTTTAGCCGCTGTATTACATCACCGTGATCATTGAATATCTGATTTAAAACAGAAGTGTAGTCAATTTTATGAATATTTGATATAATGTATAGATGAAATACATAGCTAATCAGGAGATGACAACAAATGAGCTTGTTAAATGAAATTCTTGACTATAATGAAAAGTTTGTTAATGAAGAGGAGTACACAAAGTATCAAACAACTAAATACCCTGATAAAAAAATGATAATCGTTAGTTGTATGGATACCCGTCTTGTCGAGCTACTTCCAAAGTCTATGAATGTCCGTAATGGTGACGTGAAAATTTTAAAAACAGCAGGAGCAATCGTTTCTCATCCATTTGGAAGTGTTATGCGTAGTATCCTTGTCGCTGTTTATGAATTGAAAGCAGATGAAATTTATGTGATTCCACATCATGATTGTGGAATGGCAGCGGTCAATACAGATGAAATGATTAAGAAGATGGTTAATCGCGGTGTTCCAGAAGGTACGATTTCAACAATTGAAAATTCAGGAATTGATATTAAAAATTGGCTTCGCGGCTTTGATGATGTGTATGAAAGTGTAAAACATAGTGTGAATTGTATTAAAAACCATCCACTAATTCCACAAAACATTCCTGTTCATGGTTTGATTATTGCGCCGGATACTGGAAAATTAGAAGTAGTTGTTGATGGATATAAACAATTAGAAAACGTTAAGTAAGGTGCTTGAGGGACATGCTTTGTTTCCTTCTATATTATTGTAAGGCTTAGTTAAATAATAGGGGCCAGCTGTGGCTTATTGCGTGCGAAGCTTTGGTTTCGCACGCTTTTTAGTTTTGTAGAAAGCTACAATATCGCATCATAGTTATTTGCAAGGCCTTGTTATACAATGCTGTTGATTGTTGGCTTATTTGTGCTATTAACAATATTATGTAACAAAGCCATTTGTAAAGAAGAATCCTACTGACATAATTCAACTGAAAATGCTATGATAGGATTAAATGTAGTGTTTTTAAGTATTCAACAGAATAGGATGAGACAAGATGATTATTGATTTATTAAAAAGCCACGGCTCAGGTAATGATTTTTTCATTATTGATGAATTAACGACGAATCTTTCTTTTACAGAAGAAGAACGCCGCCAATTAGCACTAGCATTATGTAATCGTGATCGTGAATTAGGGGCGGACGGTATTTTATTCGTATTAAAAAGCGAGCGTGCTGATGCAAGAATGCGCGTGTTTAATGCAGACGGATCGGAAGCATCTATGTGTGGGAATGGGCTGCGCTGTGTAGCTCGCTATGCAATTGATACGCTCGGTAAAGAGAACTTAGTTATTGAAACGATGAAAGTGGATTTAGAGGTTGAAAAGGTAGCCGATGTATATGAAGGAATACCGACGTTTAAAGTAGAAATCTCACCGGTAAGCTTTGATGTTAAGGATTTGCCGCTTGTGATTGAACAAAGCGAATTACAAAACGAACGATTGCCAGAATTACATGATACGCTTCTTTTTTCGGCGTTAGCTGTACCAAACCCACATTTAGTTACGATTGTAGATAGCGAAATGATTCATTCTGATGTTCAGGAAGTATTAGCAACAAAAGTAAATGGACCGAATGAGCTTTTCCCAGATGGAGTAAATGTAAGCTTTGTAAAACAGTTAGAAGCAGGACATATTTATGTCCGTACATTCGAACGCGGTGTTGGCTTTACAAACGCATGTGGAACAGCGATGTCAGCTTCAAGTTTAGTAACATGTTTAAATGGTTTAAATCAGCTTGAAAGTGATATTTCCGTATTCAATAATGGTGGTAAAGTGAAATGTGTTGTTCATAAACGTGATAATCAATATTCCATTGACTTGATTGGGAATGCTACAAATGAATACAAAGCAACGATTGAAGTGGATTTAAATTGTCCAGAGCAATTTAATGTGCTGACAAAAGAAAGTTTTGATCAAGAAATTACGCTATATGCGAAGCTTAAAGCAGACGTACAAAGCTATTTAAAAGAAGTTTTATGAATAGGAAAGGGCGTTTCCGAATAACATCGGAACGCCCTTTTTGTATGGATAGATAGTGGGTAAAGCGATTTTTGACTTTAATATCAAGAACAATACAGTTGCTAGATAAAGCCTCAACATGTATCTGAAATGGATTTATAAGTATCTCATCCATTTTGATTTGTTTAAGAAGATAGGGGAGTCGAGTGTTTTGGTAACTTTTCCGTATGTTCGGAATAATATTTATAATAAGGACAAGGAGTGATGTGTATATGGATCAACCGTTTGATTTGAGAGTTATCATTTGCTATTTA
>NZ_JBALMU010000013.1:112076-125770 GCF_036962285.1 Bacillus sp. JJ634 | reverse complement strand
GTGTATAATAAATGAAAATAATATTCTGAATTATTAGATAAAGGGAAGTGAGGGGAGGATAGCATAATGTTTATTGTTTGGCTTGTTCTATCCGTATTTATCTCTTTGGTCGTAATAGAGACATCTGTTTCACTCTGGATTAATTCAGGTACAAAGCAAGAGAAGGCAGAAAACAAGTTATTCTTCAAAAATATTCAATTGAAGTTTCTAAAAAAGAAAGCTGTATAAATAAAACGAGGATGCTACAGTCTAGCATCCTTGTTTAGTTCTCTTGGTCTTCTTGCTCGATTTTTTCTATAGGCCACCAAATATGTCCGTCATGAGCTAATAAAGTATCAGCTGTTGGTGGACCAGAGGAACCAGCCGGATAATTCGGGAAGCTTTCATCCTTTGTCTTTTTCCAGACTTCAGAAATCGTATCAATAAATTTCCATGATAAAGCGACTTCATCCCAATGCGTAAAGTTTGTTGCATCTCCACGCATGCTATCTAATAATAGTTTCTCGTAAGCTTCTGGTGTATTAATATGATCTGTACCTTCATTTGCTATTTGTAATCTGACGGATTTTGTTTCTGTTGTCGTGCCCGATTTTTTAACATTTAGTAATAGTGTAATGCCTTCTTTCGGTTGAATATGGATGACTAGTAAGTTTGGTGTCAACTTTTGTTCTGCCTGATAGTATAGATTCATTGGCATATCTTTAAATTGGACGACAATTTTCGTTGATTTACGATTCATCCTTTTTCCTGTTTGAATGTAGAATGGTACCCCGACCCAGCGGAAGTTGTCAATCATGAGCTTACCCGCTACATATGTTTCAGTATTGGAGTCGATGCTTACATTTGCTTCTTCTCGATAAGCAGGTACAGTCTCGCCATGGATTATACCTTGCGCATATTGGCCGCGAACAAAATAGGTGTTCACCTCTTCTTGACTCATAGGTCGTAATGAACGAAGTAATCGAACTTTTTCGCTGCGAATTTCTTCTGACGTTAAGGAGATGGGAGGCTCCATAGCAAGCAGGGCGACCATTTGCATCATATGGTTTTGAACCATGTCGCGCAGTGCCCCGCTGTTTTCGTAATAGCGACCTCGTTCCTCTACACCTAGCGTTTCGCTGGATGTAATTTGAATATTAGAAATGTATCGGTTATTCCATAGCGGTTCAAATAAGGCATTAGAGAAGCGAATCACTTCAATATTTTGAACCATCTCTTTTCCTAAATAATGATCAATTCGATAAATTTCTTCTTCTTGAAACACCGTACGAATTTGTTCATTTAGTGCTTTCGCTGTTTCAAAGTTTGTTCCAAATGGTTTTTCTATTACGAGGCGTTTGTAGCCTTCTATGTTCGTTAAACCTTGTGTTTTGAGTTGATTTGTAATTGTACCAAAAAACTCTGGTGCCATAGCTAAGTAGAAAATACAATTTCCTTTCAGCTTATATTGATTGTTGATTTGGGATGCAAGCTGTTTTAATTCAATGTAAGATTGCGAACTTGTAACATCATGGCAATGGTAGTGAAAATGAGAGATAAATGCTTCTATACGATAATCGACGTTTGCGAACGTCATGACAGAATCTTTGACGTTTTCTTGAAATTGTTCGGTTGTTAATGGACGCCGCGCGACACCAATAACGGCGAAATTCTGTAGTTTATTTTTGGTATATAATTGATAGAGAGAAGGAAATAGTTTTCGTTTGGCTAGATCGCCTGTTGCTCCAAAAATCATGATTAATGCAGTAGGTTTCTTACTTTCTGACACGGTCAATACCTCAACTTTCCTTTTTCACTAGGCTATGTGATAGAACGTGGTTGATTGTTGGCTATAATGAGTTTAAAATTGTTCGATTAACAGACCTTTTTCCTGTTGGAGTGTTGGAATTGTGTTTTTCATTTTACGTTTAGCATTCCCTAAAAAGCAATCGTTTCGTTCGTTAAAATTATCAAAGCTTTGTATGCGGCACGTTTGCTTGCAATTATGCTATAGTTAATATAATGAGGATAATCGGAGGTAAAAAAGTGGATTTTATGTTTTTAGGAACGGGTGCTGGTGTTCCGGCAAAGGCGCGTAATGTAACATCAATTGCCCTTCAACTATTAGAAGAACGAGGAACGGTATGGCTGTTTGATTGTGGAGAAGCTACTCAACATCAAATTTTAAAAACAGCCATAAAACCTCGCAAGATTGAAAAGATTTTTATTACGCATTTACATGGAGATCATATTTTTGGCTTGCCAGGGCTGCTTGGCAGTCGTTCATTTCAAGGTGGAACGGAAAAATTAACGATTTACGGACCAAAGGGAATTGCTGATTTTGTTCGAACGAGTCTTGCTGTAAGTACGACTCATTTAAAGTATCCGCTCGAGATTATTGAAATTGAAGAAGGAATGGTATTTAAGGACGAGCAATTTACCGTTTATGCGCTTCCCCTTGATCATGGTATTTATTGTGTAGGCTACCGCATTATTGAACAAGATCGTCCGGGCAGTTTACTTGTCGATAAATTAAAAAGAGAAGGTGTGAAACCTGGACCGATTTTTAAAGCGTTGAAAAAAGGAGAACGTGTGCAGTTAGAGGATGGCCGTTTACTAGATGGGACCGATTATTTAGGAGAAGCACAAAAAGGGAGAATCATTGCGATTCTTGGAGATACGAGAATGTGTGAAAATGCAGTTCGTTTAGCTGTTGATGCGGATTACGTTATTCATGAATCGACCTTTGCAGCGGATGAAGAAGAGATGGCTAAAGCTTACTTTCATTCGACGACGGTACAAGCTGCTCAAGTAGCGAAAACAGCGGATGCCAAACATCTTATTTTGACACATATTAGTTCGCGCTACACAGCAAATGAAGTGGAACAGCTTCGTCAAGAAAGCGCAGCTATTTTCCCAAATACAATTGTTGCAGAGGACTTTTTACAAGTGAAGATTCCTCTATATATAGAGAAATAGAGTATAAAAGGAGTGAAGAGATATGATGGAGCAAAACCTATTACATAAAAAAGCGATGGATTTTTTATTAACAACGAGTCGGACTTTTTTTATTCCGATTAGTCACTTACCATCTGGATTACAAGAAGCGATTGGTTCAGCTTATTTGTGCATGCGTGCCATTGATGAAATTGAAGATGATTCGAAGCTTCCTGCTGATACGAAAATTTTTCTATTACAATCTGTCGCTAAATTGCTACAAGAAGGTCACAGCGCAGCAAGAATTGAAGCACTTTTTACTCCGTTTAAAAAAGATTTACCTGAGGTGACGTTGTTTTTGTCGGATTGGATTGCGTATTGTCCACCGGGTGCATTAGATAAGGTGTTAGAGTCTACCATAGAAATGGCTGAAGGAATGGCAAAATGGGTTGGTAAAAAGTGGGAAATTGAAACAGAAGCTGATTTAGATGATTATACGTATTATGTTGCTGGTTTAGTCGGTGTAATGCTCTCAGATATTTGGAAATGGTATGATGGGACAGAGACAAATCGTGAACAAGCAATTGCCTTTGGCCGCGGTTTGCAAACGGTTAATATTTTACGTAATCGTGATGAAGATGCGGAGCGTGGTGTTCAGTTTTTCCCAAAAGGATGGGGGTTCGCTGAGATGCTTGCTCACACAGAGAAAAATTTAGCAATGGCAGAAAAATATTGCCAAACGATTCAAGCGAAGGATATTTTGCATTTTTGTAAAATTCCTTTAGAATTAGCGAAAGCCACACTAGTCGCTTTAAAAGAGGGAAAAGAGAAGATTAACCGAGCGGAAGTAACGAAAATTGTAAAGCACGTTGTCGATCAGTAAATCAAAAACCCGGAAAGCTTCAATAGCTTTCCGGGTTTTTATTAAAAGATAAGAAAGTATAAAATTTTCGATATGTTTTGATGTCTAGCTCGAGCCGATAGGCAGGCGCCTTGCGCTTTTATTATGCTATTTCTTTTTTCGATTGTTCTACTAGAATGTGTTGAGGTATTTTACAAAGCTCAATCCATTTTTTAATAGATGTAAGGAGAATAATCACTCCAAGGATAAGCATAATGATAGATAATGTGCCGTTTAATACGCTAAAACCTGTACTTTCTGCATTCCAGTATACATTTTTAATCATCCAATATCCCGCCACATTGACCGTTACATATAAGTAAGCTAGCGGGACTAGACAAGTTAGCATATACCAACGTTTGTCTGCGATTTTTAAAATAACAGTTGCCCCAACAATTAAGCCAATGGAAGCCATTAATTGGTTGGATACACCAAATAGTGCCCAGATAGAACTGATGTCACCAGAATACAGGAGGTATCCCCAAATGAAGCATGCTAGCGCACTAGCGACTATATTTGAAAATAATGACTCTGTATTTTTTAATGGTTTATAAAAATCACCGAAGAAGTCTTGAATAAGATAACGAGCTACACGAGTTCCTGAATCAATGGCCGTTAAGATAAAGACTGCTTCAAATAAAATAACGAATTGGAAGAAGTATGACGCTAATTTTTCGAAAACTGGTATTTCGGTAAAAATATAAGTCATTCCAACGGCAAGTGTTACAGCACCGCCCGTTCTTCCTTCAAGATCCATGCCGATTTCATCGCTTAACTCATCTAAATGCACCGTTTCCATTCCGAGTGTTGCAAATTTTTCAGGAGCGGAGTTGATAGCGAAATAGTCTCCTGGCTGTAATGATACTGCAGCAATTAAAGCCATAATGGCTACTAAACATTCAACAAGCATGGCACCGAACGCAACGCCTTTAATATCACTCCAACGATTAATCATTTTAGGAGTTGTTCCAGAACCAACGAATGCATGGAATCCTGAGATTGCTCCACAAGCAATGGTAATCGAGATAAATGGCCAAACCGGACCAGCAACGATTGGACCGCCGCCGTTAATAAAGTCTGTCAACGCTGGAAACTGAACAGATGGGTTTACATAGAATACCCCAACAATTAAAGCGGCGAAAACCCCGATTTTCATAAATGTACTTAAATAGTCACGTGGAGCAAGCAATAACCAAACAGGCAAGGCTGCTGCGAAAAATGCGTAGATTGGTAAAAGAATAGCAATTGTACTTGCTTCCAGTGTTAATAGATTACCAAGTGCTGTGCCTTGAAGATTTGGTCCGAAAAGAATAGCTGCGATAATTAGACCAAACCCAACGATTGTTGCGGCTTTTAGATTGCCAGTCTTTTTATGATAGAGACCAACACCCATTGCGATTGGAATGGTAATACCGACAACAAATGTACCCCATGGGTTGTTTTCTAGTGCATGTAATATAACTAAAGACAGTCCCGCCATTGTGATGGTAATAATAAACAACATCGCAAGACCTGTACAAAATCCTGCTACAGGACCAAGTTCTTCTTTAGCTACTTCAGATAGTGACTTTCCGTCTCGACGCATAGAAGCAAATAGAACGACCATATCGTGAACGGCCCCGCCAATGACTGCCCCAATTAGTAACCAAAGTAAACCAGGTAAATATCCGAACTGTGCTGCTAAAATGGGTCCAACCAATGGACCTGCAGCTGCAATTGCCGCGAAATGATGACCAAACGTTACCCATTTATTAGTTGGTACATAATCTTTACCATCTTCTAGTTTATGAGAAGGAGTAGGTTTAGAATCATCTAGCTTTAATACTTTAGCTGCCATAAATGTACCGTATAAGCGGTAGACAATTAATAATATACAAATGGAACCAATGACTATAGAAACCGCATTCATTTTCATGACCTCCACATTCTGTTATAGTACAGTAATCATACTAAAAGAAAGTGAAAACAGGTGGCTTTTTCAGTTGAAATACCAAAATTTCATGTTTAATTACAGAAAATGCGGGATGAGATACAATATAATAAACTGAAAATTTAGTGTTCTTCTGGTGTTAACATTTTGCTATATTGTTATATAACGATTTTGGACAACAAGAGATACCAGTTCAAAATTGTAATAGCTGCTTTAGCTCTTTTATGTAGGTTCGACTAACAGGAACGTTAGAACCGTCATTCATAATGAGGTTGTAGGTTGAGTTAAACCAAGGTTGTATTTCAGAAATGTAATGGATGTTGACGATATAGCTGCGATGTACGCGCATAAATGAATGATCCTGTAGTTTTTTCTCTAGCGCAACAAGCGCTTCGCTTACTTTAAATACGTCATCCTTTGTTTTAATCATACATTTTCCTTCACTTGATTCAACAAATAGAATAGATGCAGCATCAAGTAATAGGATGCGCTCTTCTACAAGGATAGCTATTTTGCCTGTTTTATTGATTGGAACGTTAGAAGAAGGCTGGATGTCTTGTTTACCTATTTTCTGCAGTTTTGTAATTTTATCTAACATTTGGTACATACGCTGTTCATCAAACGGTTTTAATAAATAATCGAGTGCGTTTAGTTCAAAAGCTTCGAGCGCATATTCGTCATACGCTGTTGCAAATACGATAGCAGGGGTCTTTTTCAGAGCATGAAGCTGTTTGGCTAATTGCAATCCATTATCTTCAGCTAATTCAATATCGAGAAAAACAAGATCGGGTTCTTGGACAGGGATGTCTGCCATCGCTTTCTCTAAACAATCTGCTTCTCCTACAATTTCTACTTGTTTGCTGCAAATGAGCAAGTACTTTAATTCATCTCGTGCTAACGGTTCATCATCTACTATGTATGCTCGTAACATGTTGTTCAAAAACTCCTTTACTATGAAGAGGAATAGAAATAATAATTTTCGTACCTACATTTAGTTCACTCTGAATAGTTAATTGTGCTTGCCCGTTATAAATACCCATTAAACGTTCGTGAATATTAAATAAAGCTGTACCCGTTCCCTTTTTAGAGCTGACGGTTCGGTGACCAAGTTCTCTTCTTCTTTCTTCTTCGATTCCTTTTCCATTATCTTGGACAATAATGTGTATCATTTCGTTTTGTGAAGAAATATCTATTAAGATAGTTCCTTTATTATGATTTTTTCGAATAAAAGCATGGTTAATTGCATTTTCAACTAAGGGCTGTAAAGTAAATGGTGGAACCAACACTTGATTAAGCCCAGGTTCTATATGGAGAGAGAGGTGATAAACATCCGGAAATCTGGCTTGCTCTAACGATAAATAGGCTTTTACATGTTCGATTTCCTTTTCTAATGGAATCATCATTTGCCTAGCCCCTTGTAAATTACTGCGAAAGAATGAACTAAGCTCAATTAATAGCTTTCTTGCTTTTTCTACATCTGTTCGGCATAGTACTGAAATGGTGTTGATGCTATTAAACAAAAAATGTGGATGAATTTGCGCTTGCAATGCTTTAATTTCTGCGTCTTTTAATAATTTTGTTTGTTGTTCGGCCTCTGCCAGTTCTAGTTGGGTAGAAAATAAGTTAGCAAGACCTTCTGCTAATTCTTTGTGTACTTGATCTAATTTAGCAAGGTCGGTAAAGTACATTTTTAAAGTACCTACGGTTTTATTTTGTACTTTTAAAGGTAGAACAATTGCGGCCTGCAAGGGGCACTCTTTTTGAAAACAATAAATTTCTTCTTTCACTTGTGCAATAGCAACCCTTCCGCTTTCCAATACTTCTTTCGTTAATCCTGTAGCAAGCTCCGTGCTTAGAATATGATGATCAGAGCCTGCGCCAACATGAGATAAAATTTGACGGTCATCTGTAATCGCTACAGCATCTGCATCAGTCAGTTGCAACATAATCTCTGAAATTTGTTGACAGGAACTTGGATTGAGTCCTTGACGGAAATAAGGTAATGTTTGATCGGCAATATGAAAGGCTTGATTTGTTTGATTAGCGCGTGCTCGTTCTTCATCTCTCATCATTGATTGAATAATGAGCATAAAAAGCAATGTTCCAAAACCATTAACAAGAATCATTGGTATACTAATTATTTCAACTAGTTTTGCTGCTTGTTCAAATGGTTTGGCGACGATTACAATAATGAGCATTTGTACAGCTTCTAAAATCATGCCAATTTTGACGGCATAGAGGGGAGTAATTTTTTTCCTGCCCTTCCGTCGTTTCTTCCCGTAATACCCAGCTGCAACTCCAGCTAAAAGGGTAGAGATTGCACAAGCAACAGCTGTAAAACCTCCTAATGTTAAACGGTGAACTCCTGCAAGCATACCAGCACCAATTCCGACTATTGGGCCACCTATTAGGCCGCCAATGACTACTCCCATTACTCTCGTATTGGCAATCGCATTATCGGGATTAACCTCCGTAATCCAATCTACTTTGTGAATTGTATCGTGATGAATTTCTATCCCTGTATAATTACTAATCACTCCAAATGTTCCAAAAAGAACAATGAGCCATATTCGCTCTGTTACGTTGCGTTCACCGTGAACAATATGGCGAAAGGACTTCATTTGTGAAAGTAAAAAAGCTACAATGACAATGATTCCTACTTTTTCTAACATTAATGATACTAAATTGAACATTGCAATCCATCCTTATATGCAGCATTGAATTTATCTTATACTAGAAATAGGAAATTTGTCGAATACTCGTCATGAGGGTATGAATTTTTTCTGAACTTTAACTTTCCTAATATATAGAAAATTTTAAAAAGAATAAAAATATATTGAAATAATTGCGTGGAAGCGCTTATAATTTAATACATAAAAGCAAAAACGCATAACAGTACTGAATTGAAGAATTTTTCATTATCGAAAAAGAGGGGGAGAAACATGAAGAAGAAATTATACTCAGCTGCAGCAATTACACTTGTAACGAGTGCGTTATTAGCTGGCTGTGGCAGCGGTTCAAGCAGTGAAGATACAAAGAAAGGGGACAACGGTGAAAAAACTTATCAAGTTGGGGTTACACAAATTGTGCAGCATGCCTCTTTAGATGAGGCGACGAAAGGATTCCAAGATGCTTTAAAAGAAAGCGACCTTAATGTGGAGTTTGATGTTCAAAACGCACAAAATGATCAAAGTAATAATCAAACAATTGCCAAAAATTTCGTAAGTGATGAAGTGGATTTAATTTTTGCGAACTCGACTCCAAGTGCATTAGGTGCTAAAAATGCAACAAGTGATATTCCAATTGTGTTTACATCTGTAACAGATCCAATTGAAGCCGAACTTGTGACATCTTTAGAAAAGCCAGGTGCTAATGTAACAGGTACAACAGATTCTCATCCAGATGCAATCGCAAATACGGTGAAATTTATTGCAGAAGAACTTGGTGCTAAAACGATTGGAACAGTGTATAACGCTGGGGAGAAAAACTCAATTGTACAAGTAGACAATGTGAAGGCTGAAGCGAAAAAATTAGGAGTTAAAGTGTCGGAAGCTTCTGTTTCTACTTCTGCAGATGTAAAAAAAGCAGCAGAGTCTTTAATTGGGAAAGTGGATGTATTCTATATTGTGACAGATAACACAGTTGTTTCAGCATTAGAATCGGTTGTAGGTGTAGCGAACGATAAGGATATTCCATTATTCGTAGGAGAGTTAGATTCGGTAAAACGCGGCGGGTTTGCTGCTTACGGTTTCAGCTATTATGATATCGGTTTTGAAGCTGGAGAAAAAGCGGTGGAAATTTTGAAAGATGGTAAAAAACCAGGAGACATTCCAGTTAGCTATCCACAAAATTTAAAACTCGTAATCAATGAAACAGCTGCCAAAGAAATGGGCGTTGAAATTAAAGATGAATGGAAGAAAGAAGCAGAGCTAGTAAAGTAAGCTCAACCTCTTTTTAGTTCATTGTTTATCTAGGGTCCCTTATGTTTTGATCTTGGGACCCTTTTATTTTAACTTTAGGAAGGAAGAAAAATATGTTTACAGCCGTATTCAATTCATTTGAATCTGGAATGATTTATGCCATTATGGCGCTCGGTGTTTATTTAACGTTTAGGATTCTGGATTTTCCTGATTTGACAGTAGAAGGAAGCTTCGTTACGGGTGCTTCTGTAGCAGCGATTATGATTGTGAATGGTTATTCGCCGATTATTGCTACATTAGCAGCGTTAGGAGCTGGTTTTCTTGCAGGTATATTAACGGGCTTACTGCATACAAAAGGGAAAGTAAATCCTCTTTTATCGGGAATCTTAGTTATGATTGCTCTTTATTCAATTAACTTACGAATTATGGGTACTTCAACTATTCCGTTGCTTTCGCAAACGACTTTATTAACGAATATTCAAGATGCGTGGGCAAAAACAGGAATGGATGATGTATTAAATGGCTTATTAACGGCGATTGGTTTAGGAGGCAGTTTACCAAAAACATGGTCTATTTTACTGATGATGTTATTGATTACGGTTCTTATCCAAGCAGGGATGTCTGTCTTTTTAAAAACAGAAATTGGTTTAGCTATTCGTGCAACCGGTGACAATGAAGCGATGGTAAAAAGTTTCTCCGCCCATACTGGGAATATGAAAGTACTTGGCTTAGCAATTAGTAATGCACTTGTTGCATTTTCAGGTGCCCTTATTGCTCAATATAATGGCTTTAGTGATATTGGAATGGGAATAGGGATGATTGTTATTGGTCTTGCCTCTGTTATTATCGGTGAAGCAATCTTCGGTGCGAAAACGATTGTCAGAGCAACGCTTGCTGTAATTGGTGGTTCACTTATTTATCACTTTGTTGTTACACTAGCGCTTCGTGTAGACTTCTTACAAACAGGGGATGTAAAATTAATTACCGCTCTTATTGTAATTGGAGCACTTCTGTTACCTCTTATTACGGAAGGTCGGAAAGTAAAAGCACGAAAGAAAAAACGTCTAATGGAATTGCAATTTGATCATAAATCATTGGAGGAGGGGAAATAAGATGCTTCATCTGAATGGAATTTATAAGGTATTTAATGAAGGAACACCGGATGAGAAGCTCGCTCTGCAAAACCTTCAACTTCAATTAAAAAAAGGTGAGTTTGTTACAGTGATCGGCAGTAACGGTGCAGGAAAATCGACGTTAATGAACATGGTATCTGGAAAGATTCTTCCGGATGCAGGGGAAGTTCTTATTGATGGTCAAAAGGTATCTGGAGTAGAAGAACACCAGCGAGCTAAACTCATTGGCCGTGTATTCCAAGATCCGATGGCTGGAACAGCTCCGCATATGACGATTGAAGAGAATATGGCCATTGCATATGGTCGAACAAATGGCCGTGGTTTACGTTTTGGCGTAACGAATAAACGAAAAGCATTTTTCAAAGAAAGTTTAGAAACGCTTCATCTAGGTTTAGAAAATCGAATGACAGCGAAGGTTGGTTTATTATCCGGCGGGGAGCGTCAAGCGCTATCGCTCCTTATGGCGACCTTTACTAACCCAAAAATTTTGCTTCTAGACGAACATACAGCAGCACTTGATCCTTCTCGTGCAGAACTTGTAACACAATTGACTAAGGAAATTGTTGAACAAAGCAAATTGACAACATTAATGGTCACACACAATATGCAGCAAGCAATTGATTTAGGTGACTCCTTAATCATGATGGACAAAGGACAAATTATTTTTGAAGCAAGAGGAGAAGAAAAACAGGCGTTAACTGTTGAAAAATTATTGAATGAGTTCCAACGTATTAAAGGTGAAAAAATGAATAATGACCGAGCAGTTTTAGCCTAATCATATAAAAAAGTGCCTATTCCTTGAGAGTAGGCACTTTTTGTTTCACACTTAACGGGCAGTAAGACTCCCGCCTAAAGCTTATGAGGAAGCAAAGAAGATAGGTGGGGGATGAAGAAAATCCCCGCTGATGCAAGTTTCACTGTATATAATTAGTTTGTTTGTGCTTCTTTTTTGGAGGAGCGAAAAAGAGTGCTGAAAAATGGCTTTTTCTTTGATTTTTCTGTTGAAGCTGCTTCGTCGAAGGCAAGAAAGCAGTCGGCTTGTGAGGCTACTTCTAGTTTGCTTTGGAGCGTTTCGATTTGTTGAGTTAGCTCGCAAACAACGCTTTGTAACTCTTCAATCTCGTTTCGATGTTGTAAGATTTGGTATGAAACGACATCATCTGCTTTTGTTGATAATTTCCGTTCAAGATGTTCAATTCTCTCTACTAGCTTCTCATACATTTTACCTTCATCTTTAGGTGGTTTGTTTGCTGCTTTTGCCTTTCGTACTTTTTTTTCATGGATTTTTATGTTTTGCAGAGGGGTACCATTTTTCAGTTGTTCCTGAACCTGCTGGAGTAAAGCTACATCTTCTTCTGAAAATCGATAATGCTTAAGGGGAGTTCGTTCAATCTCTAGGCTTAATTGTGTAATCCAACGAAGAACGGTTTTAGGAGAAACACCTAATAATTTAGACACTTCATTTGTATTCATAGTATTCTCCTCCTCATTAATATTTACAGGCCGCTATAGTTAATAAGAAGAATTCTAGCTTTGATAGTTAATTCCTTTCAGGGTGACAAAACTAGTATTCTTTCGCTAAAGAAAGTGGTTTTTCGAGGAGTTTTATTGAGACAGAGCAAAATCCCGCTGTATGATGGGATTTTGCTTTTGAGTAGTTGTTTCACTATGAATTCGTCCTAAATAAGCTTCTTTACCAGCCGCGCTTGTATGGCGTAGGTGCTTCTATTTCATAGCGAAGTTCTTTTGCCGCGTTTCTTGGCCAATAAGGGTCGCGTAACAGTTCACGACCGATAAAAATAAGATCGGCGCGCTCGTTTTGTAAAATTTCTTCCGCTTGGATGCCAGTTGTAATTAAACCAACTGCTCCCGCAGCAATAGAGGCTCCGTATTTGATCGTTTCACTGAACGGTACTTGGTAGCCTGGATAGACAGGAATAGAAGCGGGCACAACAGCTCCAGAACTTACATCAATTAAGTCGACTCCATCTTCCTTCATCCATTTACTTATTTCGATATACTGCTCTGCTGTCATGCCGCCTTCTTGATAATCATGAGCAGAAATACGTACAAATAGTGGACCTTCCCATACTTGCTTTACTGCAGCGATGACTTCTTTCACGATTTTATAACGATTTTTACTAGAGCCGCCGTATTCATCATTTCGTTTGTTGCTTAGCGGTGAGAGAAATTCATTTAGTAAGTAACCATGAGCGGCATGTAGTTCAATGACATCAAATCCTGCTTTTTTTGCTCGTGCTGCTGCTTGTTGAAAGGCGAGGATTGTTTTTTCAATATCAGCTTGTTTCATTTCTTGGGGCTGTTTATACGTCTCATTAAAAGCAATGGGTGACGGTGCGTAGATGTTGCCTGGTACTGTTGCTTTTCGACCTGCGTGAGCGAGTTGAATGCCTGTTTTTGCTCCTTGCTCTTTCATCATTGATACGAGCTGTGACAGTCCTGGCAGCTGTTCATCATTCCAAATGCCTAAGTCATTAACGGAAATCCGACCTTGAGGATCAACCGCTGTTGCTTCTAGAATAATTAAACCTGCACCACCAACTGCTCGGCTTGTATAATGCGTTACATGCCAGTTTTTAACGTGGCCATCTTCCTGACTAGAATACATACACATCGGTGCCATAACAATTCGATTTTTAAAGGTTACACCTTTGATTGTATAAGTGGAAAAAAGCCTAGTATTCATGTTAATCTCACTCCTTATTTCCTTAAATATGAAATCTAGTATAGCAATTTAAAAAATAATTAGCTAAACATTCGATTTATCCCACACTTAACGGGCAGTAGGACCCCCACCTCAAGTTTAGAAGGAGTCAAAGAAGATAGGTGGGGACAACTGCCCTCATCTAGTTGCGGCTCCTAGCCCCTCGAGG
>NZ_JBALMU010000013.1:96448-111933 GCF_036962285.1 Bacillus sp. JJ634 | reverse complement strand
TAGAACGTGGCTAACCATCAGTGGGGGATGAAGGAAAACCCCCACTGATGGAAGTTTTACTTTATCCCATACTTAAAGAGTAAAAAGAGCATGAATCAAAAGAAGCATATCCTGCCCTTTTAATCACGCTCTTTTTATACTTAAGAATCTAGCGAAATTGGCATAAAATCATGCCGGTTTAGCGGGGAACAGCATATTGTGCAAGCTGGTCGCTAATTTGTTTCCCCATTCGTTTGGATTGTGCAGTTGCTTCCTCAATGCACGCGATAAAAGCTTGATCGACTTCACAATTTTGTAGTACTTTTAATCCTGCTTCAGTCGTTCCGCCTGGAGACGTTACTTCTTTTCTTAAAGTAGCTGGTGATTTTGTGGAATGCTTAAGCATTTCGGCAGCACCTAGCATTGTTTGAATGATTAATTGTTTAGCAGTACCAGCATCGAGGCCAAGATCTTGTGCTGACTTTTCCATTGCTTCAACAAGATAATATAGGTAAGCAGGGCCGCTTCCGGATAGACCTGTTACAGCGTCTAGCTGCTCTTCTTCAACAACGACGACAGAGCCGATTGTTTCAAAAAGCGTAATCGCTGTTTGACGTTGTTCGGCCGATGTGTATGCATTTGTGCTAATCGCTGTGGCTGATTGCCCGACCGTTGCAGACGTATTAGGCATCGCACGAATAACGGCTACCTCTTTTGCCGCAATTCCTTCAAGGCTTGCGGTATGAACACCTGCTGCAACAGAGACGAGCATCATCTCAGTTGTAATATATGGTTGAATGGATTGCATGGTAGCTAACATATCTTTTGGTTTTACAGCTAGCAAAACAACGTCGGCTTCTTTCATAGCTTCTTGTATATTTCGTGTCCCTGTTACACCATATTTTTCGTTTAAGGATGCTAATCTAGCTTCATTTGATTTGTTTGTCACGTTAATATTTTTAGGGTCTACCACTTGTTGGGCTACCAATCCTGAAATAATGGCCTCAGCCATAGAACCTGCCCCAATAAAGGTTATTTTCTTCATTTTCTTTCGCTCCTTTGTTAAAGTCAAAGGCTTTGTTAGCGAATGTAGCCATGTTTAAATCGCATTATGTAACAAAGCCAAATAAAAAAGATCTCTCATCCATAAAGGACGAAAGATCTTGCTTCCGTGGTACCACCTTTGTTCAACTTTCTCTTTTACGTTCGCTGAAAGCTGCGCTTTAAGATCCTTTAACGTTGGATATACGTCAGGTTTTCCTGAAGGCTCATAAGGTAGGTTCAATACATGAGAGGGTGGTGAAGCCTTGCAGCCAAAAAGGAGCCTCACTCTCTATTCACCGTCATCTATTTACTTGGTCTTACTCATAGCCAAACGATTTAATTACTTGTGATTATGCAGGATAAACAAGTAAACTGTCAATATATAATGTATGCACGATACAAAAAAATAACCACAATTATGCGAAAATAATGACAACGTCCAAGAGAAAATGTAAAATATGGATTATATAAGTGTAAGACTGTTGTGTAACAAATTTTTAATATAATGCTTTGTTAAAGGCTCTTGGCAATCAACAGCATCGTATAACAAAGCCCAATATAATGTTTAAGGTGGATAAAATAATGGTGAACTGGGAGAATAAGATCGCAAAGATTGCATTGCCAACACCGTTTGCGGTTGGTGACGTAAATGTATATGTTGTAAAAGGAGATGCTTTAACTTTAATTGATACGGGTCTTAAAACGAAGGAAACAAAAGAAGCACTCGATTATAAATTAGGTGAATTAAAGTTGAAAGTAGCAGATATTGAACAAATCGTTTTAACGCATCATCATCCTGATCATGCTGGTGCACTTGATTTCTTTTCCCAAGATGTGCCCTTGTATGGCCATAAAAATAATCAGCGCTGGCTTGATGGGAGCGATGAGTTTTTACATAGGTGTAATCAATTTTTTCTTGAATATGCAGATTTACTTGGAATTGAAGAAGACTTAAGAGGGAAGCTAACTTACTCTAAAGAAGAGAGAGCATTTTATAATGGAAGAAAGCTTGCTGCTTTTTTAGCAGAAGGCGATGAAATACCGGGTTTACCTAATTGGAAAACAATTGAGACGTTAGGTCATGCACAAAGTCATATATCATTGTACCGAGAAAGTGATGCCGTATTAATCGGCGGCGACCATGTAATTGCTAAAATATCACCCAATCCGATTATAGAGCCTCCGCTTTCCCCTGGTGGAGAACGTCCAAAACCATTGCTTCAATATAATGAATCGTTAAGAAAAATACTCAATTTTCCAATTTCAAAAGTGTATTCAGGCCACGGAGAGGAAGTTGAAGGTGTGGAGGAATGGGTTCAATTTCGTATGAATCGCCAGCATGAGCGTGCGATGCAGGTGAAAAAAATGCTGGAAGAAAAGCCGTTAACTGGATTTGAAATTTGTAAGCGTCTATTTCCGAAAGTGTATCGCAAAGAAACTGATTTGACGATGTGGGAGACGATTGGTCAATTAGATTATTTAGAAGACTTAGGGGAGATTAAAAGTGAAATCCAATCGGGTTTAACACTTTTCTCTATTGCGTAATAAGATGACAAGATTAAGAGGAAAAATTGTTGTTATTACAGGAGCTTCTGGCGGGTTAGGAAAAGAGATTGCAATTCAAGCAGCTAAACAAGGAGCTAGTGTTGTACTGCTTGCAAGAAGTATGGACAAATTAGTAGCATTGCGCAAGACACTTATTGATACGTTCGGTGTTTCTTTATTTGCATTTGAACTTGATGTCGCGAATTCGAATGAGGTGCGAGCCGTTTTTGAACGAATTGCGAACGAGGTTGGGGAAGTTGATATTTTAGTGAATAATGCGGGATACGGCATTTTTAAAGAAGCTGCTGAAACCGATATAGATGAAGCTAAAGCGATGTTTGATGTCAATGTACTCGGTTTAATGGCTTGTACAAATAACGTACTTTCTTCGATGAAACGTCGGAAAGCAGGGCATATTATTAATATTGCGTCCCAGGCCGGTAAAATGGCTACACCTAAATCATCGCTCTATTCGGCAACTAAATTTGCTGTACTAGGTTACTCAAATGCGCTGCGAATGGAAGTAAAAGAAGAGGGGATTTCTGTTACAACCGTGAATCCTGGCCCTATTGCGACAAACTTTTTTGAAACAGCTGATGAATCAGGTAACTATGTCAAAAGCATTCAAAAATTTATGTTAAAGCCGGAAGCGGTTGCTCAAAAAATTGTTGAATCCATGTTGACCGATAAACGAGAAATCAACTTACCGGGTTGGATGAATGTGGCGAGTAAGTTGTATTATTTATTTCCCGCAACAGCTGAACTAGTTGGGAAACGAGCTTTTTTTAAGAAATAAAATACTAGCAAGCTGTACTAAAAAGATAGACTTTGGTACAGCTTTTTTGTTCAAGGCTATGTTATGGAAGTTTCACTTTATTTTTAATAGCGTTTGTTTCTTGATCCTGCCTTTTGGAAGATGAATGGGTACATATATTTAAAAAACATAAGGAGGCAACATTTTGAAGCGAAAGCTGATAAATTTATTATGTTTGTTTGTGATAATCGGGTTAGTTGGTTGTCACCCTTCTGATACTCAGAAAGAGCGGATTGAAAAAGGGGACACAGGGTTTATTACCAGCCTTGAGGACAAACGAGTTTTAATCAAAAGTACCTATTATAAGATGACGAAGGAGACCCTTATTCAAGATTTGAAGGGCAGAGAGCTCTCCTATGAGGATTTAGAAATCGGAATGAAAGTGAAGCCATGGTATATAGGAGAGATTAAAGAATCGTTCCCGGCGAAAACGAAGGCAAAGTTCCTTCTTGTGCTGACTGACGCCCAAAGCATAGCTGAGCAAGAGGCCGTCACGAAAGCGATTAATCACGTGACAGAAGTTGCAAGTCAACGATTTATGGTTCTGCATGTACTCTATGAGGCGAAGGAAAAAGTTTATAACATTGAGATGATGAATCGTTCTAATACAGACACAAGCTTTACGGTTATGGTAGATGAGCGTAAGAATGAAGTGTTGTATTAATGTTAATTGAAAAATGAGAAAGGTAAATAAGGAGAGGCTTATATGTATATCGAATGGACAGAGAAAGCTTTAACGAAAGTAACGGAAAAGATGAATGGAGCTAGCGGGTATCTACTATTAAAATACGATACAGATGATTGCGGCTGCGCAGTTAATGGAGTAACCGCGCTTTGGCTTGTTCAGGAGCTTGATGCAGATTTTGAGAAGATTGATACGAATGGTCCAACTATCTATGTAGAGAAGTCGAAAATGATTTATTTAGATGAAGTGATGAAAATTGATTTTGTAGAATCAGCGAATTGTTTTATGCTCAAAAGTCCGAATGAAATTTTAAATCCACGGCTTAGTTTTTATCGAAAATAGTTCACACGAATAAGGCTGTCTCAAAGTTGATTGATTGTTGAGACAACCTTATGTATTTTTGGCAACATACAGTTACCACATTGGTTCATCCTTATTGTTTAGTTTATATAAAAAGGGCATCCAAATCAGTGCTAAAACAATTGTTATGAATTGTAAAGATACAATGATTTTAATAGGTAAGTTGAATGATAATAACGGTATGGAGCTTAAGCAAGGCATGACAGACAATAGGCTTATTTGGTTTCTTGACTTTTTTGATAGATATTGAAATGTTTCGCAGGAGGAGCATTTGAGCTTATTTTTAAATGTAAACATTTTGCAAAATGTTTCTCTCCAGCTCCATTTAGCATAACAATGCTGACAGGTAGGCATAATTAAGCACCTTCTTCTTTATCATAAACATATGTTTCTAAAAATAGTTTAACTTGTGCTTTATATTCTTCAGGATTTTCGTTATAGGACTGGGCATGAGCCCCTTTTTTCACTAAGTAAAGCTGTTTTGGCCCTCTTTTTTGCTCATATAAGGCTTGTGTCATGGAGGCGGGAATGAAACGGTCGGGCTCACTATGGATAAATAAAACCGGTTTTCGAATATTGTTTACATAGTCAATTGGAGAGACTTCACTTGTCCAGTAGCCATCGCGCAGTTTAATGAAAGCACGACCGATTGGGAAAACAGCCCATGATGGTACAGAAACTTCCTGACTCATTTGATGTTTAATTTGTTCCTCGAAGTTTGAGAAGGGACAATCAACGATATAAAAATCAGCTGCATCTTCAAGCATCCCGGCATATAAAAGTGTCGTTACGGCTCCCATCGATTCACCGTGAATACCAAGCATAATGTCGTTTCCTTTGCGTTTCTTTACCTCGGCTATAACGGCTTGTAAATCAAATTTCTCATAGTGACCGTAACTGCTCGTTTTACCGCCAGATTCACCATGACGGCGATGATCGTAGATAACGGCATTAAATCCAAGTTTCATAAACATATCGGCATATTTAAAAGAATTGATTTTGTTTTCGGTAACGCCGTGACAAATAATGATCCATTTTTTTGTATCATGGGGTTCAATCAATATACATTTTAACGAATAGCCTTCTGGAGAGGGAATGAGGAGTTCTGTTCTTGGTAATGCTTCGAACTCTTTTATACTAAACCGTTTTGCCTCAATTTCGCGATTTTGTATAAAGGCATCTTCTTTTTTCTTCATAAACATAATGCGATTGGACATATACATTCCGATGCCTATTACATAACTTAGAATGCCCGCAATGATAACCCACCATTTTTTCATGAAATTTCCTCCTCTTGCTGTTATTGTATCATTCTAAGCAAGAAATCAAAACAGAGGCTGTGTCCCATGATATAATAGTGGCAACGTAAGGGAGGGGTTTACTAATGAGCAAAAAACAATCGCGTACTCATACGTCAAAACAACAAACTCAAGATGATTCCTTAAAATTAGGGGATCTCATTAATGGAGATATCATGTCTAAGCTTCGCCAAACACAAAAGGAATTAACAGAAGCTGCACAGGTAAAAAAAGAAGCAGAAGAAGCGAGAAAGCGCGAAGAACGCAAACGACGCGAGAAAAATAAATCGTTTGAAGAGCTGTTAGAGGAAAGTAATTTAGATTGGAAAAATTATAAATAAAGAAAAGTCCCATATGTCATGAAACGGATATATGGGACTTTTTCGTAGATAAAAAGGAGATTTTGTTAGATAGATCACAATCTCGGTTGATAGAATAATCGCAGATAAAGGATTAATCTCGATGAATATGGTACACATTCGCCTTTGTAAGCTGGCGTAATACTTGCAGTTCTTCAGAAGATAGGGCTTTACTTCGAACAGCTTGACAATTTTCACGCAATTGAGCGACAGAGCTTGCTCCAGGAATTACAGCAGCGACAGTCGGTTCAGCGAGAACATATTGCAGAGCTGTTTCATTCATTTTTCGAGGAGACAACTTGTCCTTTAATAACGGAAGCAGTTCTTTTAATTCATTATAGCTATAGTCTAAATATCCGTCCGCGTTTAATTTACTTAACATGCGTTCACTTAATAATCCTTTTGCCACAGGCCCGCGAGCGATGATGCTAATGTTTTGTTCTTTTAATAAGGGAAGCCATTCTTCAGGACGACGGTCAAGCAAGCTATATTGCATCATAACTGAATCGATATGAGATTTCGCTGCATATTGTTTAATGACATTTGGTCGAATAGAAGAAATACCGTAAGCGCGAATATAACCCGCTTTTTTTAATTCCTCAAATGTATCAATTACTTCATCTATCTTGTCTTCCATTGTTCCTCCATGAAGTTGATACAAATCGATATAATCCGTCCCTAGGCGTGTTAAGCTATCTTTAACGGCTGTTTTGATGTAAGCACTTGAAGCATCCCAACTCCAGCCATCTCGGGCTTCATTCCAACGATTTCCGACTTTTGTTGCGAGGATGACTTGATCTCGGCAGGACTTTAAAGTTTGACCGACAATTGCTTCATTCATGCCGTAATCATATAAATCAGCTGTATCAAAATACGTAATCCCTTCGTCTAAAGCAGCATGAATAATGTCCGCTGCTTTTTTTTCATCGGTTCCAAGTGACATACAGCCTAATCCGATTTCTGAAACCTGTATTATAGAGTTTCCTAGTTTTCTTGTTTTCATTGTATGTACTCCTATTTCTCATTTTCTTCCTCATTTTACCTTAATTTTTAGTGAAGCGTGAAATGATTTGTTTTTTCATTATTTCATGAAAAAGAGGCTATTTGTTAGCCTCGATAGATTAAACAGTTTTTCGTTGTGGAGCAACAGTTTGTTGATGAACATCAGTAATCCATTCGTTGACATATCGATAGTGATGTAGCGATTCTTGGAGTTTTTGTTTAATTTCCCATGCTTTACCCGAGAATACAATACTTTTTTCCAACACGTATATTTTCATCAAATCGACCTCCACTGTTATTATGGTAAAATATATGAAGTTTCATGCTAAATAGAACAAAGGAAGTGGACAAGTTGAAAAAATTTGAAGAAAAAACATTGTCGTCACAAAAAATATTTACAGGAAAAGTGATTAGCTTACAGGTAGATGACGTTGAATTACCGAATGGAAAGACAAGTAAGCGGGAAATTATTAAGCATCCAGGTGCGGTTGCGGTCATTGCTATTACAGACGATGGGAAAATTGTGATGGTTGAACAGTATCGAAAAGCAATGGAAAGAAGCTTAGTGGAAATTCCTGCAGGAAAGCTTGAACCAGGGGAAGAGCCATTAAAGACGGCAGAACGTGAATTAGAAGAAGAAACAGGCTATGTATGCGAGCGAATGGAGCATGTCATTTCTTTTTATACATCTCCGGGGTTCGCCGATGAATTAGTGCATGTATATGTCGCTCATCAGTTATCGAAAAAAGAAGATGCTGCGTCATTAGATGAAGATGAATTTGTTGAAGTGATTGAGCTAACACTAGAGGAAGCGCAACAATATATAGAGGAAGAAAAAATTTATGATGCAAAAACAGCGTATGCTGTGCAGTATTTGCAACTAATGGAGGCGTTACAAAAATAGATGAAAGACTTGTATGCTGATTTACATATTCATATCGGCAGGACGAAGAGCGGCAAGGCCGTTAAAATTACCGGAAGTAAATCATTAACACTTCAGCATATTCTTGAAGTAGCTAGTCACCGTAAAGGCCTAGATTTAATTGGTATTATCGATTGCCATTCACCGGAAGTAATTGGAGAAATAGAAGAGCTTATTCAAAGTGGTGAACTATTTGAACTGCCAGAAGGAGGCCTGCGGTTTCAACAGATGACGATTATTCCGGGAGCGGAAATTGAAATTTATGATGAACATTGTTATGGACCGATTCATGTGCTTGGCTTCTTTCCAAGTATTGAAACGATGAAAGCTTTTTCAAGCTGGATGAGTGGGTATGTGAAAAACATTCATTTAAGCTCACAGCGTATCTATTGTGATGGAGTGACTCTGCAAAATAAGGTTCGTTCATTAGGGGGACTGTTTATTCCAGCGCATGTGTTTACTCCCTTTAAAAGCCTTTATGGAAAAGGAGTCAAAACAAGTTTAAGTGAAGTGTTCGATCCAGCAAAGATTGATGGAATCGAGCTTGGCCTTAGCTCGGACACACCAATGGTACAAAATATAAAAGAGTTACAGCAATATGTATTTCTAACAAATTCTGATGCTCATTCATTAGGAAAAATTGCTCGTGAATATCAAAAGCTACGATTAGAAGAAGCGAGCTTTTTAGAATTGAAAAAAGCATTGCAAGAAGTAGAGGGGCGAGCTATTGTTGCGAATTATGGCTTGAATCCGCTGCTTGGCAAATATCATGAAACGGTTTGTGGAGAATGCTATCAAAAGGTGGATGCCGGAGAAACATCTTGTCCAACATGTCACAGCAAACAGATTATCAAGGGAGTTTCAACGAGAATTAAAGAGTTATCTAGTAAAATCGAACATCACCGACCACGCCCGCCTTATATTCATCAAGTACCACTCGATTTTATTCCAGGCCTCGGGCCAAAATCATTGGAGCGATTGCTTCAGGCGTTTGGGACAGAAATGAATATTTTACACCGAGTAGCGATAGAGGAATTAGCCGAAGTTGTTCCCGACAAGCTAGCTCATTATATTGATTTAGCTAGAAATGGGAATTTGTCTTTTGAAGTAGGTGGAGGCGGCAAATACGGGAAAGTTAAAATGTAACGCATAAATCCAAACAACTCACATAGATTCTAGTAAGTGGAGTTGGGAGGATGAAAAATGAAAAAACGATCTGCCGTACAAAATGCCGTAATCCATCATATTACTGAACATTCCTCACTATACGTATTTATTACTGTCCTCTTCTTAATGGGGGTTATTTTTGGAGCCGTGCTTGTGAATAGTTTAAGCTTTACACAAAAAGAAGATTTGTTCTATTATTTATCGCAATTTTTTGGACAAGTTTCAGATGGGCAAATCGCAGCTACACATGAAATGTTTCAACAAAGTGTGCTTCATAACTTAAGATATATCAGTTTCATTTGGATTTTAGGTATTTCGATTATTGGTTTACCAGTCATTTTAATTTTATTATTTTTAAAAGGCATGGTCGTGGGCTTTACAGTTGGTTTTTTAGTGAATCAAATGGGATGGAGTGGATTTTTATTATCCTTTGTTTCCATTTTGCCGCAGAATATTTTTCTTGTACCTGTTTTTATTATTATTAGTGTGTTAGCTGTGTCGTTATCGATGAAAATGATTAGTCGTATTTTTTTAAAACAAATTCGCACACCGTTAAAGCCGGTCATTATGCGTTATATATTTTCTCTTGTTTTTTCACTAGTATTTATAGTAGTGGCAGGAGGAATTGAAGCATATATATCACCATCTGTTATGAAAAGTGTCGTAAGTTTACTTGCTGAATAATGTAGAAATTGATGTATTTCTACTATAAAAGCTTATTCGTATTATTTGTTTAAAAAGTTATTTGGAAAATTTCTTTTTATTTCAGAGGAAATGTATTTTGACAGTTTTCCCTCATTTGATATAATGGAACAGATATAGCGGCGCGGGAGGGAATTACGTATGGAAGAAAGAATAGATAGAATCAAAAAACAGTTGCACTCGTCCAGCTACAAATTGACACCTCAACGAGAAGCGACCGTCCGCGTTTTACTTGAACATGAAGAGGATCATTTAAGTGCTGAAGATGTTTACCTCCTTGTCAAAGAAAAGTCGCCGGAAATTGGCTTAGCAACCGTTTACCGTACATTGGAGTTATTAACGGAATTAAAAATCGTAGATAAAATCAATTTCGGAGATGGAGTATCCCGTTATGATTTAAGACAAGAAGGCGCTGCACATTTTCATCATCATCTTGTTTGTGTTGAATGTGGTGCAGTGGATGAAATTCAAGAAGATTTGCTTGAAGACGTCGAAGCGATTGTAGAGCGTAACTGGAATTTCAAAATAAAAGATCATAGACTAACCTTTCATGGTATTTGTCATCGCTGCCATGATAAAGAAAATAACGATAAAGATGAATAATAGAAAGCCTTTTCCTGTACCCGGAAAAGGTTTTCTATTTTTTTATATCTAACAATTGTATCCTGCTTCAAGGCTCTATGAGAAAGGAGTACTGTAGGGAATGAAAATGAAGTTTCAATCTATCTTTCTTCATCTATATGTATAAAACTTGTCTTACTGGGCATAGATTGGACATATAGAGATTGGTTGAGAGGAGAGAGTGAGTGAATGAAAGCTTCATTAGCCCTTATACTGCATACTTGTAAAGTTTTAATTCTTTTTGTGGGCTTCACTGTTCTTTTTTATATTGGAATGGTATGGTTAAATCAAGAATATCAAAGTTATCATCGTTACGATGAACCAGAAGGAGCAGCCATTAAAGTAACAAAAGCTGTTGACTCTGATAGCAATACATGGCTTGACCGTTTATTGTTGTTTTATTTAGATGGGGAGTAATGCAAATGGAAGATCAAATACGAGATTTTATTCATTTTTTAACAATTGAAAAAGGACTAGCTAAAAATACGATTGTCTCTTATGAACGCGATTTGAAATCGTATTGGCAGTATCTTAAAAATATAGAACAAATTAATGAGTGGAATGATTCTAGGCGAGTCAATATTATGCATTTTTTAGCTCAGTTAAAGGATCAGGGAAAATCGTCGAAAACAGTAGCGCGTCATATTGCTTCCATTCGCTCGTTTCATCAGTTTCTACTTCGCGAAAAAGTAACGAATCAAGATCCAACCGTACATATTGAAACACCGCAGCCTGAGAGAAGTTTGCCAAAGGTACTGAGTATGGATGAAGTAGAGGCCTTGTTAGAGGCACCGAAAGTGATGGATCATTTCGGACTTCGCGATAAAGCGATGCTTGAGCTTTTATATGCAACTGGGATGAGGGTGAGTGAAATCATTCAACTAGATATAAGCGATGTCCATGCGGCGATGGGGTTTGTTCGCTGTGTCGGGAAAGGGAACAAGGAACGAATTATCCCGATTGGCCAGACGGCATTAACCGCGATTGAAGCCTATTTGCAAAAAGGGAGAGGAAAACTAGCTTCTCATAATCGTACCAGTTCGCTCTTTTTAAATCATCATGGCAATCGACTGACACGCCAAGGTTTTTGGAAAATTCTTAAAAAGTTGACGAAGGAAGCGAATATTGAAAAAGAGATTACACCGCATACACTACGCCATTCGTTTGCAACGCATTTATTAATGAATGGAGCAGATTTGCGTGCTGTTCAAGAAATGCTTGGGCATGCTGATATTTCTACCACTCAAATTTATACGCATATTACGAATGTCCGTATTAAAGATGTGTATTCAAAGTTTCATCCACGTGCTTAGTAGGTACATAGATTAATAGAGAAAGGTCTCTTAGCTGCGGTTGAGAGGCCTAGTTTGTTTTTATACTTGTATTTAACGGACTTTGCTATGAAGGCTTCACTATATGATGTGGGCGTAAATTGCTTATTGGTCCTTATGAATGATACTATGATGGGTACAGGTTAGCAGTTAGGATATATCCGATTGATTTACTTTTGTAGGAGGAATCGTAATGGGAAAATTTAAACGTATATTTGTCATTGTAATGGACTCTGTTGGGATTGGTGAGGCACCCGATGCCGAGAAGTTTGGGGATAAGGGGGCCGATACGTTAGGACATATTGCAGAGCGGATGAATGGCTTACATATGCCAAATTTGGCTAAGTTAGGATTAAGTAATATTCGAGAGATAAAAGGTGTGGAAAAAGCGGAACATCCGCTTGCTTACTATACGAAAATGCAGGAAGCATCAACAGGAAAGGATACGATGACAGGTCACTGGGAAATTATGGGCCTTAATATTACGCAGCCTTTTCAGGTGTTTCCAAATGGTTTTCCCGACTCTTTAATCAAAGCTTTGGAAGAGAAAACAGGGCGCAAAATAATTGCGAATAAGCCAGCGAGCGGCACAGCTATTCTTGAAGAGCTTGGGGAAGAACATATGAAGACAGGAGCTCTTATTGTTTATACATCTGCTGACTCTGTACTCCAAATTGCTGCACATGAAGAGATTGTTCCACTTGACGAACTGTATAATATTTGTGGAATAGCCCGGGAAATGACGTTAGCGGATGAATACAAAGTCGGCCGTGTCATTGCTCGTCCGTTTATCGGAGAGCCAGGTCACTTCAAAAGAACGTCAAACCGTCATGATTATGCGCTAAAACCTTTTGATCGAACAGTGATGGATGAATTGAAAGATGCAGGCTTAGATGTACTAGCTATCGGGAAAATTTCCGATATCTTTGACGGGGAAGGAGTAACGGAATCTTTGCGAACTGTGTCCAATATGGATGGTATGGATAAACTTGTGTATACAGTTGAGAAAGATTTTACGGGTTTAAGCTTCTTGAATCTTGTTGATTTTGATGCCTTGTTTGGACATCGCCGCGATCCATTAGGCTATGGGAAAGCATTAGAAGAATTTGATGCACGATTGCCAGAAGTATTAGATAAACTAACGGAGAATGATTTATTAATGATTACGGCTGACCACGGAAATGATCCCATTCATCATGGAACAGACCATACACGTGAATATGTGCCTCTATTGATTTATTCAAAACGTTTTCAATCCGGCGGTCGACAACTGCCTATTCGTCAAACATTTGCAGATATTGGTGCGACGGTAGCAGATAATTTTAAGGTGAAGATGCCTTCGTATGGAAAAAGTATGTTAGCTGAATTAAATGAAGGAGGGGCTTGATGATGTACGAGCAATTAGAAAAGGCAGCTGCTTTTATTAAAAGCAAGATAACAGACGTTCCTTCAGTTGGTTTAATTCTTGGTTCAGGCTTAGGTGTTTTAGCGGCTGAAATTGAACAGCCTATCGTATTACCTTATCAAGAAATTCCTAATTTTCCTGTGTCTACTGTGGAAGGACATGCAGGGCAATTGGTAATTGGAAAGCTGAGCGGTAAAACAGTAGTGGCTATGCAGGGGCGTTTCCACTTTTATGAAGGATATTCTATGAGTCAAGTGACATTTCCGGTCCGAGTTATGAAATTATTAGGTGTAGAAACACTAATTGTGACCAATGCTGCGGGAAGTGTAAATGAAAGCTTTACTCCTGGAGATTTAATGCTCATTACTGATCACATTAATTGTATGGGAACTAATCCTTTAATCGGTTCCAATGATGCACGTTTTGGCCCGCGTTTTCCAGATATGTCAGAAGCGTATAATAAAGAACTGCGAAGTTTAGCTAAACAAATTGCTGCAACGCAAGGGTTAGATCTTAAAGAAGGTGTGTATGTCGGTAATACTGGTCCCGCTTATGAAACACCAGCAGAAGTAAGAATGGCAAGGGTAATCGGCGGGGATGCAGTTGGAATGTCGACTGTTCCTGAAGTGATAGTGGCAAGACATTGCGGTTTAAAAGTACTTGGTATTTCTTGTATGACTAATATGGCTGCCGGTATTTTGGATCAGCCACTATCTCATGAAGAGGTTATTGAAACGACGGAAAAAGTAAAAAGTCGTTTTTTACGCTTTGTTAAAGAAATTGTAAAAGAGTTGTAAGCAATTTACGAAGGTGAGGAACTTCAGATGAGAATGGTAGATTTGATTGAAAAAAAGCGGGATGGACACGAGTTAACGACGGAAGAAATGACGTTTATTATTCAAGGTTTTACCGATGGTTCGCTTCCTGATTATCAAATGAGCGCCTGGGCGATGGCTGTATATTTTCAAGGACTAACGGAAAGAGAATGTGCGGATTTAACGATGGCAATGGTTCAATCAGGTGATCAGATTGACTTATCTAAGATTGAAGGAATTAAGGTTGATAAACACTCTACAGGCGGGGTAGGCGATACGACAACGCTCGTATTAGGACCATTGGTTGCTTCTGTGGGGGTGCCTGTGGCAAAAATGTCAGGGCGTGGTTTAGGTCATACAGGTGGAACTGTAGATAAGTTAGAAGCAGTTGCTGGTTTTCATGTTGAAATAGAAAATGAACAATTTATTGAACTTGTAAACAAAAATAAATTGGCTGTCATCGGTCAAAGTGGAAATTTAACACCAGCGGATAAAAAGCTTTATGCGCTTCGTGATGTCACTGCAACGGTTAATAGTATGGGGTTGATTGCAAGCTCGATTATGAGTAAAAAAATTGCAGCGGGTGCCGACGCGATTGTTCTCGATGTGAAAACAGGCGCAGGGGCTTTTATGAAAACCCTCGAAGACTCGGAGGCATTGGCTCATGCGATGGTTCAGATTGGGAATAATGTCGGTCGCCAGACAATGGCTGTTATTTCTGATATGAGCCAGCCGCTTGGCTTTGCGATTGGGAATGCACTTGAGGTGAAAGAAGCCATCGATACACTGAAAGGTAAAGGCCCTGAGGATTTAACAGAGCTTTCTTTAACACTTGGAAGTTATATGGTTTATTTAGCGAAAAAAGCAAGATCTTTAGATGAAGCAAGAGCGCGATTGACACAAGCTATTCAAGACGGTTCTGCACTTGAAACGTTTAGAAAGTTTCTAATTGCTCAAGGTGGCGATGGTTCTGTCGTTGATCATCCTGAGAAGCTTCCGCAAGCATCCTTTGTTTATGAACTTCAAGCAAAAGAGTCAGGCTATGTTTCTGAAATTGTAGCCGATGAGATAGGTACAGCGGCTATGCTGCTAGGTGCAGGAAGGGCGACAAAAGAGTCCAAAATTGACTTAGCGGTTGGCTTAGTGCTTCGTAAGAAAATTGGTGATTATGTTGAGCAAGGCGAATCACTCGTTACCATTTACAGCAATGTTGAAGATGTAAAAGCTGTTAAGGAAAAGTTATATAATCATATCTCCATTTCTAAAGAACGAGTATCGCAACCGACACTTATTTATAAAGAGATTTTATATTGACCACTCCCATGGCTAAAGCCGCTGGGGTTCTTTCTCACAAATATCCCGCTTATCATCTTCCATAAGAAGAGGCAGAGGCGAGACTTGGGTGAGCAACACTTGAAAGAAAAACAGTCTTTCAA
>NZ_JBALMU010000013.1:93133-96331 GCF_036962285.1 Bacillus sp. JJ634 | reverse complement strand
ACATCCTATACACCAAATAATACCATTTCAAATGCACGGTGTACAGAACGTATTTTCGATAATTTATCTGCACACCGCATTTGAGCGCACATTCACCCCATCCCTAAAGAGGGTGCGAGCGCACCGTAATGGGATTTCTTTTCGCAGAAATCTGTAAATATAGTGACAAAAGGACATCTCAATAGTTGAGGTGTCCTTTTTATTCATTTGGGTCCAATGATGCCCAAATCGTTCAATCAACAAGATTGTTTAATATAGCGTAACTTTTAAAATAGCTTCTGTATAAATTTGGATTTAGTGGTAAAAATAAATGCTATACAGAATGGAGGGTATGGAGATGAAGCGGATTCTTTCTCTATGTTTAACGATGTTATTAACAACAGGCTTGACAATTCCTTATGCACAAGCCGTAGAAAAAAAAGAAGTAGAGCTAGCCGAAAATGCAAAATCAGCCATCTTGATTGAACGAGATACGGGAACGGTTTTATACGATAAAAATTCGAATGAAAAGCTTTCCCCTGCTAGCATGACAAAAATTATGACGTTGTTATTAATTATGGAAGCGATTGAAAAAGGAGAGCTTTCTTTAAAAGAAAAAGTCCGAACGAGTGAATATGCGGCTTCCATGGGTGGTTCACAAATTTTCCTTGAGCCAGGAGAAGAAATGACAACCGAAGAAATGCTCAAAGGGATTACGATTGGTTCAGCTAATGATGCATCGGTAGCGATGGCAGAGAGATTAGCAGGATCAGAAGAAGCGTTTGTGAAAAAGATGAATGAAAAGGCCGCACAGCTAGGCTTGAAAAATACAAAATTTCAAAATGCAACAGGTCTTCCAGTAGCTGATCACTATAGCTCAGCCCACGATATGTCTGTTATGGCAAAAGAATTATTGAAATATTCATTAATTACGAAGTTTACGAGTACGTATGAAGATTATCTTCGTGAAGATACAGATAAGAAGTTTTGGCTGGTCAACACTAATCGACTAGTAAAATTTTATCCAGGTGTAGATGGATTAAAAACAGGATATACAGCAGAAGCAAAGTATTGTTTAACGGCTACTGCTAAAAAAGGAGATATGCGGGTAATTGCCGTTGTATTTGGGGCCTCTACTCCAAAAGAACGTAATGCTCAAGTGACTAAAATGTTAGATTATGCTTTTTCACAATATACAACTCATCCGATTTATAAAAAGGATGAAAAACTAGCTGAGGCTAAAGTGAGCAAAGGAGAGTCGAAGCTGGTTACAGGTGTAACAAGTGAACCTATTTCGATTTTGACGAAAAAAGGAAGTACAGCTAAAGACTTTACAAAGAAAATTACGATGAATCAAGACTTAAAGGCACCGATTAAAAAAGGAGACCAAATTGGTACACTTCAATTGAAGAAAGACGGAAAAGTATACGTAGAATCACCAATTATTGCTAAAGAATCAGTGGAGGAAGCTAGCTGGTGGCAGTTATATAAGCGTGCATTCGGCATGTTTTCACAAACAAAATAGCATAAAATGTCATATCCACACATAAATGTACTAGTTTAGGCGAATGAACACTACTTTTGCCTATAAGAAGGAAAATAGTAAAGAAAACGAGAATTTGACTCATATAGAAACGAGAGAAGGGAGCTGTTTCGTGTGAGTCTTGCTATTCAACTGGAAGCAAAGAATGGCGTATTATTAATTCGCCTCAATGGAGAATTAGATCATCATACAGCGGAGGAGTTACGTACACAAGCAGAAAATGCAATTCAAAAGCATCAGATAAAGCATATTGTATTGAATTTGGAAGAGCTTCATTTTATGGATAGCTCAGGACTTGGTGTGATATTAGGACGCTATAAGCAAATTCAGAAAAATAAAGGGGAAATGGTTATTTGTGCAATTTCCCCAGCTGTAAAGCGGTTATTTGAAATGTCCGGGTTGTTTAAAATTTTGAAAGTAGAACGATCAGAAAAGAACGCTTTGCAAAGACTGGGGGTAGCGTAAATGATGAAAAATAAAATGGAAATTCAATTTTCGGCATTAAGTCAAAATGAATCCTTTGCCAGAATTACCGTTGCAGCATTTATTGCCCAGCTGGATCCAACAATGGATGAGTTAACAGAGATTAAAACGGTTGTATCGGAAGCCGTTACGAATTCGATTATTCATGGGTATGAAAATGACCCAAATGGTGTGATTTATATTGCAGTCATCTTAGATGGAGACACTATTGAACTGACAATTCGTGATGAGGGTATCGGTATTGATGATGTAGAGGAAGCGAAGCAACCGCTTTTTACGACAAAACCCGAGCTTGAACGTTCCGGCATGGGCTTTACGATTATGGAAAACTTTATGGATGAAATTCATGTGATTTCTCATCAAGGCGAAGGCACCATTATACGATTAAAAAAGCACTTAGCGAGAAATAAAGCGTTGTGCAATTAAGGAGACTTGCCTATGGATGTGGAGGTTAAGAACGGGAAAACAAAAAAAGACCAGGTCCATTTAAAAGACGAAGAATTGCGGAGACTAATCCGAAGCAGCCAGAGCGGGGACCAAGAAGCGCGCGATTTAATCGTTCAAAGTAATTTAAGGCTAGTATGGTCCGTTGTTCAACGTTTCTTAAATAGAGGGTACGAGCCGGATGATTTATATCAAATTGGTTGTATCGGTCTATTAAAGTCTGTTGACAAATTCGATTTATCGTTTGAAGTCAAGTTTTCAACATATGCTGTACCAATGATTATTGGTGAAATTCAACGTTTCATTCGAGATGATGGTACAGTTAAAGTAAGTCGCTCTTTAAAGGAAATGGCTAATAAAATTCGCCGTGCTAAAGAAGAGCTTTCAAAGACGTATGGACGCGTTCCGACTGTGAACGAGATAGCCGAACATTTGGAGCTTTCTCCAGAAGACATTATTTTAGCGCAAGAAGCTAATCGTAATCCATCCTCTATCCATGAAACCGTATATGAAAATGACGGTGATCCCATTACGCTGCTGGATCAAATTGCGGACCAAAGCGATACAAAATGGTTTGATCAGATTGCTTTAAAAGAAGCGATTCATGAATTGGATGAACGAGAGCGGTTAATTGTATTTCTAAGATACTATAAAGATCAAACGCAGTCTGAAGTAGCCTCGAGACTTGGGATTTCTCAAGTTCAAGTATCTAGGCTGGAAAAGAAAATTTTACAACAAATGAAAGACCA
>NZ_JBALMU010000013.1:70060-93097 GCF_036962285.1 Bacillus sp. JJ634 | reverse complement strand
TGGTCTTTCATTTGTTGTTTGTTCAATACTATTTAACACAACTAAGAAGTGAAACTTGTTTGTTAATTATTGGTTATCTTTTTCTTTCTGCATTTTCACTTAGTTTCCAATCCATACTATATATAGGAGAAAATTAACGGTCTGGATGTGAAAGCAATGGATTTGATTTATCTTAGAATGCGAAATCGAGTACACGTGCAGAAAAATCAACAGGTAAGGTTGAAAGATGTTGTAAAAATTATTGGAGATGATGAGCAGGTAAAAAAAATTGAAGAAGAGGTTCTACTTACTGTAACACACGAAGATAAAAATATTATTATTATCGATTTAGTTCAGGTTATTGAAGCTATTCAAGCGATTGACCAGTCTATAGAAATTCAAACATTTGGTCCATCTCAGACAATTATTGAAGTAATCTATGAAAAACAAAAAGTTTCTTTTTTAGCTTTTACCACTGTTTGGTTGTTGTTATTCCTTGGAGCTGGCATGACGATTATGAACTTTCATGTAGATGTCAGTATGGGTGAAGTGCATCAAAAGCTCTTCACGCTAATTACCGGAAGAGAGGATAGAAAGCCGTTGCTTATTCAAATTCCGTACAGTTTCGGTCTTGGAATTGGAATGATTCTCTTTTTTAATCACTTCTTTAAAAAGCGCTTTAATGAAGAGCCGAGTCCGCTCGAAGTGGAGATGTTTAATTATCAGCAAGATTTAGATCAATACGTCATTATGAATGAAAATAAGGAAAGTAATCGTCATCTTGATAACCGGTAAAGTTGTATTCGGTCTCTTTATTGGTCTTGCGAGCGGTTTTGCGGTTGGAGCGGGCTTTGTAGCATTTGTAACCGTGTTGGGAGTTATTCCGAGACTAACTCAGCTTACAAAAACGATGCAGTTTATTCATTATTATGAAGCGGCTATTATTGCAGGCGTTGTGATTGGAGCTTGGCTTGGGTTGCAAGAAATTAAGCTTTTTTGGACGAAGTGGCTGTTGTTGCCGATTGGTCTTGCGGATGGCATTTTTAATGGTATGCTGGCAGCTGCATTAACAGAAGTGTTAAATGTGTTTCCGGTTCTTGCTAAACGAATGGGCATTCAAGAAAAAGTCATTTATTTAATGATGGCGCTTGTGTTGGGAAAAATCATTGGCTCCCTATTTCAGTGGATTTATTATGTAGATTTATAAATGAACTTGGTAGCGAAAGGAAGACATGGATGGGACAGAAGAGAAAAGTGATTTTGATAACAGACGGCGATATTTATGCAAAAAGGGCTGTAGAATTTGTTGCTCATGAAATTGGAGGTCGCTGTATTTCGATGTCACAAGGAAATCCAACTGCTTGTTCTGGAGCAGAACTTGTTCGCCTTATTCACCAAGCAAAGAATGATCCCGTATTAGTGATGTTTGATGACAGCGGCTATGTAGGAGAAGGCGCTGGTGAACGAGCTATGCGCTATGTGGCTAATGATCCCACAATTGAAGTGCTTGGCATTATTGCTGTTGCTTCAAAAACGAGAAGGGAAGAATGGACGAAGGTAGATGTATGTATTGACCGTGATGGCAACTTAACACCAAATGGAGTCGATAAATATGGAGTAGAGGAATTTGAATTAGGAAAGATTACAGGAGACACCGTTTATATAATCGATGAATTGAAGGCTCCAATTGTTGTTGGGATAGGCGATATCGGGAAAATGTCACATCGAGATGATTATAAAAAAGGTGCACCGATTACGAAAATGGCGGTTGAAGTTATATTAGAAAGGAGCGGTAACGATGAGTTCAGAAAGCAAAAAGAACATGACACCGATCTCTAATAAAGTATCAGAAGTAGAAGCTTATATGAAAGAAAGAGTAGGGCTGGGTAAAAGTTATGATATAGGTGTAAGAAAGATAAAGATCTTAAAGAAAGATGTTCATATATATTATGTAACGGGTCTCGTCGATTCGGCTTTGATTGTTGAGATTCTAGAAGAACTGGTTGATTGTAATGATACCGAACGAGCGACATCGAAAGTAGCGGAAATCGTTGAAAACAGAATTACTCACCAACAGGTTACACCGATTGAGACGATGGATGAACTTGTCGATCAAGTGCTTTCAGGTTTAATTGTCGTCGTAGTTGACGGGACACCAATAGGATATGTGGTAGATGTCAGAACTTATCCGGGACGTCAGCCAGATGAGCCAGACACAGAAAAAGTAGTTCGTGGATCACGGGATGGCTTTATTGAAAATATTGTGATTAATACCGCGCTTACAAGAAGAAGAATTCGAGATGAAAGACTGCGCTTTGAAATGATAAAAGTGGGCGAAAGGTCTAAAACAGATGTCGCAATTGCTTATATAGATGGCCTTGCAAATGCGGATTTAATAGATGTTATTCGTAAGGAATTGAATAGAATTAAACTGGATGGTTTGCCAATGGCCGATAAAACCGTCGAGGAATTTATCGTGAGGCAAGGCTACAATCCTTATCCGCTTATTCGCTATACAGAACGGGCAGATATAGCAGCTGCCCATCTTCTAGAAGGTCATGTTATAGTCTATGTTGATACTTCACCGAGTGTTATCTTAGTACCGACAACGATTTTTCATCATATGCAGCATGTTGAGGAATTTAGGCAGTCTCCAGCGGTAGGGACGTTTGTTCGATGGGTGCGTTTCTTAGGAATTGCGGCCTCATTATTTTTACTGCCGGTTTGGTTTTTATTCATTCTTGACCCAGGACTATTACCAGAGAAACTGGAATTTATCGGACCGAATGACAAAACGAAAATTCCAATTGTTGTACAAATCTTTATAGCTGAAGTAGGGATTGAATTTTTACGATTGGCCGCCATACATACTCCGACCTCGCTTGCAACCGCAATGGGCTTAATTGCGGCTGTATTAATCGGGCAGATTGCGATAGACGTTGGATTATTTGTTCCTGAAGTGATTCTATATGCCTCTGTAGCAACGATAGGTACATTTGTGACACCAAGTTATGAACTAGGGGTCGCCAATAAAATAGCTCGATTAGGAATACTTGCCTTAGTCGCCATATTTAAAGTGCCGGGTTTAATGATAGGTTTCACTTTATACTTTCTTTTGTTAGCGGGTATAAAGGCGTTTAATACACCATATTTATGGCCATTATTACCTTTTAATCCAAAAGCTTTTTCTCATATTTTATTTAGAAGACCAGTTCCGGGTTCTATCCTAAGACCGAGCGTTGTGCATCCACGTGATAAGTACCGCCAGCCACCTGAATCTAATGGTTGATGTTGTCGAAAAGTTATGGTAATTTAATTTTATTCGAAAAGCGCGAAAGCTGAAATAACATGAGGTTGTATAGGATGAGAGCTAAACTCCGATTGGACGTTCTTATAAGTCTGCCTCATTTATATACGATATCGCTTTTTAAAGGGAGAAAGGTGGAACAAAGATGCATTTGTACGGAACTGGGCGCGTCAATGACTTAGGACATCTTGAGATTGGCGGGGTCGATACGATTGAACTTACGAAACAATATGGAACACCGTTATACGTGTATGATATAGCGCTAGTTCGCGAACGAGCAAGAGGGTTTAAAAAGACGTTTGAGGAATTAGGAATTGCAGCACAAGTTGCCTATGCAAGTAAAGCATTCTCCTCAATTGCTATGATTCAAGTGGCAGAGCAAGAAGGTTTATCGTTAGATGTTGTATCTGGAGGAGAGCTATATACAGCGATTAAAGCGAATTTTCCAACAGATCGCATTCATTTCCATGGGAATAACAAAAGTGAAGAAGAGCTCAATATGGCGTTAGATTATCAAATTGGTTGTATCGTCGTAGATAATCTTTCAGAACTAGAGTTGCTAGAAGAAATTTGTGCAAAGCGCGAACAAAAGATGAGTATCTTACTTCGTGTAACGCCAGGGATTGAAGCACATACACATGATTACATTTTAACAGGTCAGGAAGACTCTAAGTTTGGTTTTGATTTAATGAATGGACAAGCTGAACTGGCGTTACGACAAGCATTAAAAAGCGATTGGATTGAAGTGTTAGGCTTACATTGTCATATCGGTTCGCAAATTTTTCAAACAACAGGCTTTTTATTAGCTGCCCAAAAAATTATTGGTCAATTAAGAAATTGGCAAGCCGCTTTTGACTATCAGCCAACGGTGTTAAACTTAGGCGGTGGTTTTGGTATTCGTTATACTGCGGAAGATGAGCCACTACCAGCTTCACAATATGTAGAAGAAATTGTGCGTGAAGTGCAAGCGCAAATTGCAGATTCAGACTTAACAATGCCGGAAATCTGGATTGAGCCAGGCCGTTCATTAGTCGGTGATGCTGGTGTAACCTTATATCAAGTCGGTTCAGAAAAAGAAGTGCCGGAAGTGAGAAAGTATTTAGCGGTTGATGGAGGAATGAGCGATAATATTCGACCAGCTTTATACGAAGCAAAATACGATGCAGTCTTAGCCAATCGTCCACTTGATCCAGTGGAGGAAACGGTAGCCATTGCGGGGAAATGCTGCGAAAGCGGCGATATGCTAATTTGGGATTTACCTTTACCGAAATCAGGCCGCGGCGATGTGTTAGCTGTTTTCTGTACAGGAGCTTATGGCTATAGTATGGCTAATAACTATAACCGGATTCCAAGACCAGCTGTTGTGTTTGTAGAGAACGGGGAAGCCCGTTTAGTCATTAAGCGTGAAACATATGAAGATCTTGTTCGTCTTGACTTGGCTCTTCACGAAGTGGTCGATTGTAAATAATATAGTCTATCAAAAAAAGAACGTACTCGAACACCTATACTTCAATAATAATTTAGTACATCACTAATAGTGGTGTGCTTTTTTATGTATAAATTTAATATTAAATCTAAATCTGGAAAGTAACCATTGTCCGGCTTGATTTATGTATTTTACAATATATGGACCTTTCCTTAACAAGCCTTTAATACTATTAAAATATGATAAAACTTGTAGACAATACGGGAAGGGGAATGTAGGCTTCATCCTTGAAAAATCTAAAATTGACTTCATTGAGATTACGACGAGTGATGTTTTTAATGAAAAAGAAGAAAAACTAAGTGATGCTGAAAAGATTAAGCTTAAATTCTAAAATATTAAAAGGGAACTGGCGTGATGCTTACATATAGGCATCGCTCTTTTTATTCAACAAATTTAACAAAAGTAGTATAAAAAAGGATAGATAAGGCAAGTGCTTGCTTTATCTATCCTTTTGTGCAATATTTTACAGAATTTCATCGTTATTAAGTAAGTGATTGCGTTAAGTGCAGGATAAACCTATTGGAACAGCGCTTTAATTGCTTCGATTAAGTTGGCAAAGCCTTCTTTAATTTTATCAATAAAAGATTGACCTTCTTCCGATTCAAGGAAGGCATCTAGTTTTTCTTTTGCTTTTGTTAATTGATCGCCTACAGCGTTCCAATCAATATTTAATTCTTTTAATTTATTAAATAAATCTTGTAAATTTTGAATCTGTTCTTCTGTCAAGGTGATATTCAGGTCCTGAGCAGCGGAATCAATAATTGTCCGAAGCTCCTCTGGTGTTTCCGGTTTATTGGCTGCCATTTCTTCTTTGATCTTTGTCATTAAAGCAGCGGCCTGCTCTGTACCAATTTCATCACCAAGTTTTGCTGTTGTAACCATTTCCTCATTTGCGGCTTGTTTGACATCTTCAGGAATCACTTTATCAGAAGAAACTTCATATGCTTTAATGATTCCTGTTAAAGCAGCGGTTCCAGATACCGGAATCGGGGCTGTAACATAAATTGTAGCGTCTTTTACCCCAGCTGTTGCTAAAGCATTAATATACATTTCCTCGGTTACCCAGTTAATATTTTTCGATTCGACCTTTAATCCTGTCCCGGCTTGTTCGAATGTGACAGCAGAAGATGAAATCGCCTTTGTACCGATTAAGGCTTTTGAAATATAGCTTCCTAAATATTCATGTTCTTCGGCATTGCTAACTGTAATCGTTTGTACATCTTGCGGAGCCTTCATTTCTGCTAATAATGTGTTTTTTTGTTCAGGTGTTAGATTTTCACCAAGCGTTACAATCATTTCTCCAACGGCTACATCAGCGAACGCTTTATATGGAACAAGCATACAAAGCATAATCGTTAAAATGAACCATTTTTTCATTAGTTTTCGATTCATTGTTTTTCCTCCTTCGTCTATATAGACGAATGTAATTATACAAAAGCAACATTCTGTTTATCATTTAAATTCACTCCTCAAATGTAGTAAAAGACAAGAAGAATTGCAAGTGGAATTTATCGATAATATGATTAATCAAATGATTTTTAGGAGATGAACCCCTCGTTTTATACGTAATTAGCTAAAGCGGAGTAAGGAAAGAATTACTATTTTGGCAAATCTGTTTGAGCAGTAGATAAAGGACATTTTGGGGATATTGAAACGGGTTGAGTTTTTATGTATGATAGTAATGTCATAGATGAGCTCTTGAATGCGAAACGGAATCGCCGAAATCATTAAGTGAATAACAAAACGTTATTTAGTAACGAGGGATAATATGTTAATTAAGTATAAAAAGATGTATGAGAAGTTTGCTATGGGTTTATTGTCTTTTATGCCGGATGAAAGAGATATTAAACAGCTTCAGCAAACAATGAAGAATTATGAAACGAACGAAAACTGGCAATTATTTCTTTGGAAAGATGAAGACATTATCGGTTTAGTGGGAGCTGAAATTTTTACGAATTCAATTGAGATTCATCATATATCTGTTAACCCTGCATTTCGTCAACAAGGTGTCGGAAAATCGATGATTCAAGCTTTAAAAGAGGTTTATTCTGATAAAGAATTAAAAGCAAATGAGTATACGGGTGCTTTTCTAGGGAAGTGTGAAAACAGAGGGTGACGATTTCGTCAGCCTCTGTTTTCACGTATACGAATGATTCGCTGTCGTTCTCGCTCTTTGATAACTTCTGAACGATCACGCATAAGATGCTTATGGATAATGTGAAGATTATGAGGGTCACTGTCATTACACCAAGTGAACCCTGCTTTGCGGCATTCTTTGATACATTGTTGAATGAGTTGTTTATCGCGTAATGGGAGATGGATGCTTTCATACGGCTGGTGATTCATCATTTGTTTGCGAGTATATTCAAGCAAGTGTAAAAGCTCGTCTACCTCTAAGCCGAGTTGCTGTAATTCTATCGTATGAGAAGCTAAATTGTTAATGGCTTTTGAGATTGTTCGAATTGCACCAGGCATATTGCCTCTTCGTTGATGATACAAGGCGACAGCGATTTGGATTAGCCCGACCCAATGTGAGTCTTTTTCTCTTGGAGCTACCTTTTTCCAGTATTCTTCAAGGATTTCATGACACTCGAAGTAATCTCGATCACCATGGAAGTGGACTAAGAACGATATATATTCATTAGGATAGTTCAATATAATCCCCCTTTGTAGGTATAATATTTCATTTTATCATAAGCGATTTCTTAGATTATGGTAAACAATATTATTGATTGACAGAGTCATATAATGTGGCGATTTTTTATCAGCGTGTGTTCTTATTAAGTTTATGTACCATCATTCAAAATAGTAAAGGCTGATTGCATAACAATCAGCCAAGTTTACGACGGTTGATTAAAACCAAGATGCACCAACGATTATTAATAAAATGAACAATACTACGATTAACGCGAAACCGCCACCGTGAAATCCTACATTACCCATATAAGTACCTCCTTTTAATGCTTACTTGTTATTACATTTCTAGGTTATGTAAATTTGAAGAATATGATTGGGCAAGGGCCTAGTATTATGAAAACTGCGAAAGAAAGATTTCAGTTTCATAGTTAGGATGGGACTTGGACAAACTTCTGGAATCCTCTATACTGAGACTAATAACAATAGCACAATAATGGGCTAAATTGATTTAAATGCGGGGTTTGAAAATGAGTTATAATATAAAAATTGATGCTTTTGAAGGTCCGATGGATTTACTCCTTCATTTAATCAATCGCCTTGAAATAGATATTTATGATATTCCAATGGCTGAAATTACGGATCAATATCTTGGTTACATTCATACGATGCAGCATCTTGAACTGGATATTGCTAGTGAGTACTTAGTAATGGCGGCTACGCTTCTTGCGATTAAAAGCAAAATGCTGCTGCCAAAGCACGAAGAAGAGCCTATTTTTGATGATGAGGATGAAGGATTTGAAGCTGATCCACGTGATGAACTTGTTGAAAAGCTGTTAGAGTATAAGAAGTATAAACAGGCTGCTCTTGAATTTAAAACATTGGAAGAAGAGCGAAGTTTAATGTTTACAAGGCCGCCAAGCAACTTGTCGCAGTATGCAAAGGATGCATTAAGTGGACCGCAAGATTTAAATATTAGTCTCTATGACATGCTTGGGGCACTGCAAAAGCTACTTCGAAGACAAAAGCTACAAAAGCCTGTATACACAAAAGTAACCAAACAAGAGCTTTCTATTGACCAAAGAATGGCTGAAATTTTATCTGACTTAAGAACGATAAAGGGCAGCAAGCGTTTTTATGATTTGTTTTCAGAGCCTGTGAAAGAACATATTGTCATTACGTTTCTTGCTTTACTTGAATTGATGAAACAAAATGACATTGTCGTCAAACAAGATGACAACTTTTCGGATATAGTAATTACAGCTAAGGAAGGTGTAGAGTAAGTTGGAGAGTAGTAAATGGAAGGGAATTGTAGAAGCTTTGCTTTTTGCCTCAGGAGACGTTGGATTGTCGATTGCACAAATGGCTTCTGTCCTCGAAATCACGGAGTATCAAGCAACGGATCTTATTGAAAGTTTAAAAGAGGATTATGAAAAAACAGAACGAGGCATTCAGCTTGTCGAAATGGCCGGTGTGTTTCAGTTCGTTACCAAACAAGAGCATTCTGAGTATTTAAAAAAGCTCGTGGAATCTACTAGTTCACATAGCTTATCACAAGCAGCGTTAGAAACATTAGCCATCATTGCTTATAAGCAGCCCATTACAAGAACGGAGATTGAAGATATTCGCGGGGTGAAGACGGAGAGACCCATTCAGACACTTGTTTCGAAAGTACTGATTAAAGAGGTTGGGCGAGTAGAAGGAACAGGCAGAGCCTATTTATATGGAACAACGAAGGAATTTTTAGATTATTTTGGTTTAAATTCCTTAGAAGAATTACCGCCAATCGCTGACCCGATAGATGAAGGCTATGAAAATGAAGAAGCGGATTTATTTTTTGAAAAATTTCAGCAAACAATTGAATAACCTTTTTATATGCAATTGTGATAATATGGAAAAAACGAATAAATACTGAAGCGATTTGAGGAGGGTTCTCGAATGGGGAATACTATTGTAAAATCTCAGCTTAAAGATGTACAAATTTTTTTAGAAACAACGGTAGCCAAGCTCGAAGATTTTTTAAATGAAATAACGTATTCTAAGCTTCAAGAAGAACGAAGCGGTGGAGAAAGTTATTATAAAGGAATTCTTTCAACTCTTCGTAGATTGCTTGTTGGTTGTGAAGAAGGTTTAGAAGTGTGTCAAATTATTCTTCATAACGAAATCTTTAATAAAGCAGCAGCCGAAAAAACACTATATAAAATTTATCATCAATGTATTGAAGAGTATTTTTCCCCTAAATCTGACTGTTGGTATGAAGATAGTCGTGCTGCTTACACAGGGAGAAATTCGATTAAGTTTCATGAAGCTGTACCTGATTCCATTCCAGCGATTTTAAAAGAGTTAGAGAGTGGATTTCAGGCAATGCGTGAGGAATTAGAGTTTTATGAAACGGATTATCGAACGAAAATGATGCAATCCAAATAAGGCAAAAAACAGCGAGGAGCGTAGTCCTCGCTGTTTTTTTTTACAAAGTTGTATAGGTGCAGCTTAAGCCTCTAGCTAAAAGAAGTTAGAGGCATTCAAAAATCTTTGCATAAGTTACTGTTTTTTTCATATCTACAAATGAGAGGGAATTTGATTAGAAAAGGAGCGATTGAGATGTCACAAATTCAGGACTATGCGAAAGAGGTACAAGCTTGGGTTACGGAAATGACAGGTTTTTTAGAAAAAAATCGTCTGACAGAACAACATGTTTTGGAGCAGCTTAACAGATTGTCTCAGTTATCACATCAATTACAAAAGGATGATGCCACAAAGGAAGAGATGACAAAGGTGGAGAAGGAAGTAACTCTCGCTTTTCGGGAGATCAATGATTTAATGAACAGAAATACTAGAAGCCGTATCAATCAATCTGTTCCGATAGGGAAACATACACTGCCGCCGCTTCCTTATCCTTATAATGCTCTAGAGCCTGCTATCTCCGAGGAAATTATGCGCTTGCATCACGACAAGCATCATCAATCCTATGTAGACGGACTAAATAAAGCGGAACTGATGATGAAGCGTGCAAGAGAGACAAATGATTATTCACTATTAAAGCATTGGGAAAGGGAAGCTGCTTTTCATGGGTCAGGACATTATTTACATACGTTATTTTGGGAGGGGATGAGTCCGAAGGGAGGCGGCCAGCCAAAGGGAGCGTTACTGAAACAAATAGAGAAGGATTTTAGTAACTTCGCAAGCTTTAAGAAGCAATTTAGCGAGGCTGCTAAGCAAGTGGAAGGTGTGGGGTGGGCATTATTAGTGTGGGTGCCGCGTACTCGGAGACTTGAGGTTCTTCAGTCGGAACGGCATATGAATTTAACGCAGTGGGATACCATTCCGATTCTTGTCCTAGATGTATGGGAGCATGCGTACTATTTACAATATAAAAATAACCGGGCAGCTTATGTGGATCAATGGTGGAATATCGTAAATTGGCCGCAAACAGAAAATCGCTTTATGGAGGCAAAGAAATTAGTTTGGAAACCGTATTAACGGTTTAATTCCATAACATAGCTTAAAGAAGAGGCTATGGTGAAAGATGTGTGGAACCAAGTTTTTATACAGCAGGCTCAAAAATTGTATGAGCAACAATAATATTCACTAAAGCCTGACGAAAAAGAAGAAAAGAGGTACGTTTTCTAATCATAACCCTTGTCCTTCTGCATAGACTTGTACAAAGACATGAGAAGGAACGAGGGGAATTCATGCAGGCTAAAGTGAGAGGTTTAGCGATCATTTGTATCGTAATCCTATTATTGATAGCTTACTTTCCGACAAAAGCAACGACTCAAGGGATAGATGTTAGTGCTCGCAGTGCGATTTTGATGGATGAAAAGAGTGGTCGAGTCATCTATGAAGTGAATGCACATGAAAAAAGCCGGATTGCGAGTATTACAAAAATTATGACGGCAATTCTTGCGATTGAATCAGGGGAGTTAGATGAAATTGTAACGGTAAGCGGGAATGCAGTGGGTACAGAAGGGTCGTCTTTATATTTAAAAGAAGGAGAAAAGATTAAACTGGAAGACCTTGTATATGGGTTAATGCTTCGTTCGGGTAATGATGCAGCTATAGCGATCGCAGAGAAAGTTGGAGGGAGCTTTGATGGATTTGTTTGGATGATGAATCAAAAGGCAGAGGAGATTGGGATGAAGAACACCAATTTTTCCAATCCGCATGGACTAGATACGACAGAAAATCATTATTCCACGGCCTATGATATGGCGTTGCTTACCCGTTATGCCATGCAAAATGAAACATATGCAAAAATCGCGGGGACAAAAGAGCATCGTGCTCCAAACTCTACAGAAGGCTGGGACTATGTCTGGAAAAATAAAAATCGATTGCTTACACAATTATATGAATATACTACGGGGGGGAAAACGGGGTACACAAAGCTTGCGAAAAGAACGCTTGTAACGACAGCAACAAAAAAAGGACATGACCTAATTGCTGTTACAATCAATGCCCCAGATGATTGGAATGACCATATCCATATGTATGAGTCTGCTTTTAGAGCGTATAAACCGACTACGGTGTTAGAGGAAGGGGTTTTATCTGATCTTAATGTAAAGTTCTATAACAAACATGTATATATTCAAAATGCATTTACGTACCCATTAACAAAAAAGGAGCAAGAGCAAGTTGAAGTTAAAATTAAATTATTAAAGCCGAAAAAAGAATGGGATGAGCGAGAGAGGATTCCTGAAATTGTGGGGAAAGCTTATATTTACTTAAATGGCGAAAAAATCGGTACACGTACGATTTTTTATGGACAATCACAGGAGACATTTAAGCAGGAATCATTCGGGTCATCTTGGTTGAATTTGTTTCAATCCGTGTTAGGAATGAAGCGCTATGGTTAATTATATTTGGGTTGGTATGACGGTGATTGGTGTTTTATTTGCTATCGTTAATGGGACGATGGATGAGGTAAATAAAGCGTTATTTGTTAGTGCAAAGGAAGCAGTTACCCTAAGTATAGGACTTATGAGCATTCTTGTTTTTTGGCTCGGTTTAATGAAAATTGCCGAGAGTGCAGGATTGCTTGAAAAATTATCTTTCTTATTTCGTCCGCTGATGAGATGGCTGTTTCCTGATATACCGATAAATCATCCAGCAATGGGCTATATCTTATCGAATATGATGGCGAATACATTTGGTTTAGGCAATGCAGCGACACCGCTTGGAATTAAAGCCATGGAACAAATGAAAGAGTTAAATGGCGGCCAAGCTAAAGTAAGTCGTTCGATGGTTACTTTTTTAGCGATTAATACGTCAAGTATTACGCTTATTCCGACGACCGTCATTGCGATTCGAATGAATTATGACTCAAGTAATCCAACTGATATTGTGTTCCCAACTATTATGGCGACGGCGATATCCGCGGTAGGTGCGATTATGATTGACCGATATTTTTATTATAGGAGAAAGCGGAACGGGAGGGAGTAGCATGGCTTGGATCACAACGATTTCAGTTTGGCTCATTCCACTTCTGATTTGTACAATTTTACTGTACGGAACGTTTAAGAAGGTTCCGACGTATGAAACATTTGTTGAAGGCGGAAAAGAAGGTATTACAATGGCTTTTTCTATTATCCCCTTTTTAGTAGGGATGCTTGTTGCTATCTCCGTCTTCCGCGCTTCCGGGGCATTAGATTATATAATAGGCTTTGTGAAGCCTGTACTTGCTTTATTGCATGTTCCCGCAGAAATTGTACCGCTTGCGATTATTCGACCGATTTCCGGAACAGCTGCTCTTGGGATGACGAGTGACTTGATTTCCGTATATGGACCTGATTCTTTTATTGGACGACTTGCAGCAACGATTCAAGGAAGTACAGATACAACGTTTTATGTGCTAACCGTTTATTTTGGTGCTGTTGGGATTAAGAAAATGGGGGATGCTTTAAAAGTTGGGCTGCTAGCGGACTTGATAGGAATTATAGCTGCTATTCTAGTTGTTAGTTTTGTATTTGGAATGCAGTAAGTGACAAACAGAGCGACTCTTACGCTCTGTTTTATTTTGTCTTTATAATATTTTACATAAAATACATAATTTTGGAATAAAAAGTAGAGCTATGCTACACTCAGAGTAATCACGATTATAAAAAACCTTTTGTTTTTGCATCACACTATGTAATAATTGTATGATTGTGTTGAAATATACAATGAAAACAGAATTATTATGAGGTGAGAATAGATGGAAAGACTGCAAAAGGTGATTGCTCATGCTGGATTAGCTTCACGTCGTAAAGCAGAAGAGTTAATTAAAGAAGGAAGAGTAAAGGTGAATGGAACGGTTGTGAAAGAGCTTGGGGTTAAAGTAGGGCCGAATGATCGAATAGAGGTAAATGAAGTACCCCTGCAAAAGGAAGTACCTGTTTATTTCTTATTTTACAAGCCGCGCGGTGTTATTTCGGCAGTAGCAGATGATAAAAATCGCAAGGTAGTGACGGATTACTTCCCGCATGTTGAGGAAAGAATTTATCCAGTTGGTCGTCTTGATTATGATACATCTGGTTTATTGCTGCTAACGAACGATGGAGAATTTGCAAATGTACTCATGCATCCAAAGCACGAGGTGGACAAAGTATATGTAGCAAAAGTAAAGGGCATTCCACTTCGAGAACAGTTAAGAAAATTAGAAAAAGGAATTATGCTTGAAGATGGAAAAACAGCTCCGGCGAAAACAAAAGTGCTGTCAGCTGATAAGCGAAAACAGACGGCAATCATAGAAATTACGATTCATGAAGGTCGAAATCGTCAAGTTCGTCGAATGTTTGATGCTATTGGTCACCCTGTGCTGAAACTAAAGCGAGAGCGCTATGGCTTTTTGACACTACATGGCTTATCTGCGGGCGATGCGAGAGAATTAACGCCGCATGAAGTGAAACAAATGAGAGCTCTTGCTTTAAATGAAGGAAAGAAAAGATAATGAAGAGATTTAGTTAAATAGGACATGTTTATCATCTACCCTTTAAACATAAAAAAACGTTATTGTTGTGTTGGTCGATGATGTAATGTTAAGAAAGAATTTTGCGTGGCTTTAGGGGGATTTGTATGGATAAAAAGAAGCGACGCCTAATGATGAGAACGGTCATTCTTGTACTTTTAGGTGCAGCTTTAGTGTATGCGCTTTATACGAATTTTACAAAAGATACAGCTAATCAAATACAAATGGGCTCAGAAGCCCCTAACTTTGTGTTAACGGATATGGATGGCAACGAACATAAATTATCTGATTATAGAGGTCAAGGCGTGTTGTTGAATTTTTGGGGTACGTGGTGTAAGCCATGCGAATATGAGATGCCTTATATGGAGAATCAATATCACGCTTATAAAGATCAAGGGGTGCAAATACTGGCCGTTAATGTTGGCGAATCAAACTATGCCGTAAATAGTTTTGTCTCAAGACATAATCTCTCTTTTCCGGTTATGATTGATAAAGGGCAAGAAGTTCAAGTAGCTTATCGTGTCGATCCACTTCCTGTCACATTTTTAATAGATAAAGAAGGGAAAGTGATTGATAGGCTTACCGGAAGTTTAACAGAAGCAAAAATTCAACAGCATATGGAGAGAATTAAACCATAATAATGGGGAGTTTTTGGTATGGATGAATTGAAATGTGAATGCGGTCATGCGAACCCGGTTGGCACAATTTTATGTGAGGCATGCGGTAAATCATTGGGGAATCGTCAAAATGGAAATAAGCTTTTGGATATGCGGTATGAAGGCAGTGCAAGGCGATCACAAACGTATAATAAATCAATCATTGATAAGATTTGGAACTTTTTTTCCTCTGTAAAGGTTGGTGTATCACTTATTGTCATTGCGCTCGTCGCATCGTCAATTGGTACTATTTTTCCGCAAGAAACCTACATACCAAGTACCATCCCAGCTTCAGAATACTATGAACAAGAATACGGCGTTTTCGGGAAATTGTATTATATTTTAGGTTTCCATAACCTGTATAGTTCTTGGTGGTATCTAGTGATTATTGGGATGCTGGGGATGTCAATTCTAATTGCTAGTATTGACCGCTTTTTTCCTCTTTATCGCTCATTAAAAAATCAAAAAGTAGTTCGTCATGATAGTTTTATGCAACGACAGCGTATATTCGGGATAACGAATGTATCGGATCAAGAAGTGAATCTTGAACAAATTACAGAACGTTTAAAGAAGCAGCGTTATCGGATTCGTGAGGAAAATGGGAATATTTTAGCTGAAAAAGGTCGCTTTTCCCGGTGGGGTCCTTATGTGAATCATATTGGATTAATTATCTTCTTAATAGGTGGTCTGCTTCGATCAGTTCCGGGTATGTACGTGGATAAAGTAGTATGGCTGCGCGAGGGGGAAATGAAAGAAATTCCGGGGACAAACGGGGAATATTACTTGAAAAACAATGCTTTTATTTTTGAAGTGTACGATAAAGAGAATAAAGAAGACGAAGCATTTGTGAAAGCGATTGAGAAAACAGGAACGGCGATTGCTAAAAACTATCAATCGAATGTGACTTTGTATAAGCAGGAAGGAGAAGTACTTCCTGGTGAAAAGCCGCAGCTCCAAAAAGTAAACGACTTTGAAATTAAGGTGAATGAGCCGTTAAAACATGATCATTACGCCTTATATCAAGTAGATTACAAGCTTAGCGAGTTTAGTAAAATGTCTTTTCACTTAATGAATAAGAAGACCGAAGAGAAGTTTGGTACATTAACGATTGATTTAAATGATCCGCAACCTTCTTATCAGCTCAAAAAGGGGTACGCTGTGGAATTAATGAGTTATTTCCCAGATTTTGAGTTTAAGGAAAATGGCGAACCAACAACGAAAACAAGACTACCGAATAATCCTGCTTTTATTTTTAAAATGATTACACCGGATAAGCCTGAAGGTGAAGTGAGCTTTGTCGCTATTAGAGAAAATATCGAGCCGGCAGGAGAAAACGTATACAAAATGGCATTTGCCGGCGTTGAAACGAGAAATGCGACAGCACTTACAGTTCGTAAAGATTTAACATTAGGTATTTTGTTTGCGGGTGGAATCATCTTTATGATTGGTGTCGTTCAAGGGGCTTATTGGAATCATCGCCGAATTTGGGTGAAACGAAAAGGGGAAGAAATTTGGATAGCCGGTCATACAAATAAAAACTGGCACGGTTTGAAGCGGGATATTGCACTAGTCGTGCAGACAACGCCTCTTTTTGAACCGACAGATCAACTGAATGAGGAGAAATCCTCTAATAAGGGGGAGGAAATAAGTGGCTGAGTTAAGTGGAAATCTTCTATATGCCTCGTTCTTTTTATATTTAATTGCTACTTTTCTGTTCGGAGGATCTATTCAAGATAAAAAAGGGGCAGAAGAGAAGAAACAAAATAAATGGGCGAAACTAGGCATTACGATTACGATTATAGGATTTGTTGCTCAAATTGGCTACTTTATTATGAGATGGGTGGCAGCTGGGCACGCTCCAGTTAGTAACTTATTCGAATTTACGACCTTTTTTGGAATGATGTTGGTAGGAGCGTTTATATGGATTTATTTCCTTTATAAAACGCCTGCACTCGGTTTGTTTGCTTTACCAGTTGCTATCATTATTATTGCCTATGCAAGTATGTTTCCAAGAGAAATTTCGCCATTGATTCCAGCACTTCAAAGCGACTGGCTGCATATTCATGTCACAACAGCCGCATTAGGACAAGCTGTACTAGCCATTAGTTTTGTAGCGGCTATTATCTATTTGGTAAAGTCTGTTGACCAAACACGCTCTAATAAGCGTACGTTTTGGTTAGAAGTTGTGATGTTTGCTTTAATGTGTACCATTGGCTTTGTTATTGTGAGCTCTACCTTTGCGATGACGGGTTATAAGGAAAGTATAACTTGGGTCGATAAAAAAGGAGCTCAAGCGGAGTTAGAGTATCATATTCCATCGCTAATCGGGCCGAATGAATGGGCACTAGCTGATGAAAATCAGATGAAACCACTTATTGAAGTACCTGCCATTATTAATGCTAAAAAGCTTAACACGGTTGTTTGGTCTGTTGGAGCAGGTTTTATTTTATATGGTCTATTCCGATTAATTGTACGAAAACGGGTGGCGGCTTTTATTCAGCCCATTGTGAAAAATGTAAATTTAGATTTAATTGATGAAATTAGTTATCGCTCCGTTCTTATTGGATTTCCAATCTTTACGCTTGGTGCCTTAATCTTTGCGATGATTTGGGCGCAAATAGCCTGGACACGTTTTTGGGGATGGGATCCAAAAGAAGTATGGGCACTCATTACTTGGCTATTTTATGCAGCGTTCTTGCACTTGCGTTTATCACGAGGGTGGCAAGGAGAGAAATCTGCTTGGTTAGCTTTGATTGGCTTTGGAATTATTATGTTTAATTTAATCGCTGTTAATCTTGTACTTGCAGGCTTACATTCCTATGCTTAAATGAAGAAAGATAGATTATTAAAAATAGAGGGCTTTCGGTAGAAAAGGAAATTTCTATGAAAGCCCTTTTTATTTTCTTGGCTCTGTTATACGATGCCGTTGATATTTGTTTCATTTATGTAAGACAAAACTAACAAGATTATTTAACAAAGCTATTTTCTTAGCAGTTGTGGCAAAATGGTGAAATATTTACCGGAATCGTATGATTTACCTGTTTTTAGGTGGTTTCTTTTGAAAAAAAATTAGAAATAATAGTATTGATTTTGTAGAATAAAGAGTAAGGAGGTTGGTTGATAAATGGATAATTCTGTTAAAATTCTTGTGGTGGATGATGAAGAAAGAATCCGCCGATTATTGAAAATGTATTTAGAAAGAGAAGAATACATAATTGATGAAGCTGAGAATGGCGATACTGCCTTAACAAAAGCACTAGAAAATGACTATAATTTAATCTTATTAGATATAATGATGCCTGGGAAAGATGGAATAGAGGTTTGTCGTGAATTAAGGGAGAAGAAGGCAACGCCTATTATTATGTTGACCGCTAAAGGAGAAGAGGTTAACCGAGTACAAGGCTTTGAGGTGGGGACTGATGATTATATCGTGAAACCATTTAGCCCTCGTGAGGTTGTTCTTCGTGTGAAAGCGCTATTACGTCGTTCAGCAAGTACGAATTATATTCAGGCAGAAACGACAGCAAAGGACGTGATTGTTTTTTCTCATTTAACAATCGACAATGATGCACATCGTGTGTTAGCTGATGGAAAAGAAGTTTCGTTAACACCGAAGGAATATGAATTGCTGTATTTTCTAGCGAAATCCCCGGATAAAGTGTTTGATCGCGAACAATTGCTAAAAGAAGTTTGGCATTATGAATTTTTTGGAGATCTTCGAACTGTGGATACACATGTAAAACGGTTGCGTGAAAAATTAAACCGTATTTCCGAAAATGCCGCCAAAATGATTGTTACTGTTTGGGGTGTCGGCTACAAGTTTGAAGTTATTAATGATTAATGTTATGGCGTAGTGTAGTCGGGAAACTATGGGGAACGATTTTATTATTAGTATGTTTTGTTTTATTGGTGTTAACAGTTTTATTGGTAGAATTTTTTGAGAACTTCCAAATTGAAACCGTAGAGAATGATTTAACGAAGGTAGCAAAACAAATTGTCTCTGTTACGAATGATCATTCGAATACTATTGATGTATTACAAATTTCCTCAGAATTAATAGGGGATGAAACAAAAATGCTTGTTTTACATGATGAGGAAATTGTTTTTTCATCATTAAGTGATGTGAATAATCAAATTACACCCCAGTTTCTTAAAGAAGATAAGGATTTATTAAAAGTGTTTACCGATGAAAAGATTATCAAAAAGGAAATGATGCTGCCTGCTAGTAGTAAGGATGAAGAAAAAGTTTCGGCCATTGTCGTTGGAATTCCTCTTGAGTTAAATGGTGAAAGAGATGAAGTCTTTTTAGTTCAATCTCTTGAGTCGATGGAAGAGGCGATTCAGTCAACGACTCGTTTTATTTTATTAGCAGCTGGTGTTGCCATTATTTTAACAACGATTTTTGCTTTCTTTTTATCTACAAGAATCAATGCTCCACTTAGAAAAATGAGAGAAGCGGCACTTGCTGTTGCTCGCGGAAAGTTTGATACAAAGATACCTGTTCTTACACAAGATGAAATTGGCGAACTAGCGATTGCTTTTAGCCAAATGGCAAAGCAGCTGAAGTACAATATGACTGCTCTGAGCGAAGAAAAGGAGCATTTAGCGAGCATTCTAAGCAGTATGGCGGATGGAGTCATCACCTTTAGTAAAGATGGCACCATTTTAGAAGTGAATCCTCCGGCTGAACGTTTTTTACAAGGAGTATATTTTGAAAAAGGTTTTTCTCCTGAAGGAAGCAAGAACGTACCGCAAGTTTTGATGAATTTATTTGATGAATCAGAGCGTCAAGGAAAAGAGCAAATTGGTGAAATTACATTACAGGGGCATCATTGGGGGCTAATTGTGAGTCCTTTATATAGTAATGATGAAACTATTCGAGGAGCCGTTGCTGTGATTCGGGATATAACCAATGAGAGACGTATGGACAAACTGCGTACAGATTTCATTGCGAACGTATCCCATGAATTAAGAACCCCGATTTCGATGCTGCAAGGCTATAGTGAAGCGCTTGTAGATGATATTGCTGGAAATGAAGAGGATAAAAAAGAAATGTCCCGTATTATTTATGATGAATCGTTAAGAATGGGACGGCTAGTGAATGATTTACTAGACCTAGCAAGGTTAGAATCGGGAAATATGCGCTTAACATATGAGCAAGTGGAATTAATATCGTATTTAACGAGAATTACAAGCAAGTTTCAAGTTATTGCTAAAGAAAAAGACATTAAGCTATCAGTTGATTTAGAAGATACTAAAATAGAATGGGATTTCGATCCAGATCGCATCGAGCAAGTTTTAACGAATTTAATCGATAATGCGATTCGTCATACTTCGAAAGGTGGAAGCGTTGAAGTCGGTCAAAGAAAGAGTGATCGAGGCGGTTTGATTATTTATGTAAAGGACACAGGTTCTGGTATTCCTGAAGAGGATTTGCCATTTGTGTTTGAACGCTTTTATAAAGCCGATAAAGCACGAACAAGAGGACGTTCTGGAACAGGGCTGGGCCTTTCAATTGCTAAAAATATTATTGATGCACATGAAGGGTATATGTCGGTTAATAGTAGGTTAAATGAAGGAACGATGTTTAGTTTTGTGTTACCAATGCGTAAGAAAAGTAAGTAATAGAAAGACAAGGAGTGCAAGATGGTTTCGTGCACTCCTTGTCTTTTTTTGTAGCAGTTTATGATAGAAAGGGTAGGGGAGCTATTTTTTCGCTAAGGCTGTGTTCAAGAACTTTGTTGCTTTATCCCGCACTTAACGGGCAGTAGGACCCCGCTGATGGAAGTTTCACTTTATAGAACTTTTGACTTGTATGAGCAAAAAAACAAAAACGTTATGTAACAGAACCTCCGCTACAAGGTACGTTAGCTAAATAGTATTCATTTAATCATAAGAAAATGTTCTAAAGGGGCGATTATTGTCATACTTTAAGCAAGTAGAATGCTTAGGAGGAATGATGGATGCTGCGGGAGTATAGTATACGTTTTTTAATTGTTATGATTATTGGGGCTTGTGTAATGCTGCTATTTATTACAGGCAAATTAGGACAGGCATCAAGTAATGAATTGAATCGGTTGTGGGAGAAGGAGGGTGGAACGACGATTGTATATGTTGATTGTACATACGATATCGAAAAGCATATAGGATAAGTTTTTAGTGGAAAGGCTATGTGAATCATAGTATTAAGTCATACGTTTTTGGCTCATTTGTGTGAGGCTGCGCTCTCTCTAAATGAGCCAAAAATCGTATGGTAACAATATTGTTTAACCAATTCATTAAAATAGAGACATATTTTCTACAAGCGTAATACCTGCAATCTTTTCTACCATTTTTTTTGTTTCCGCATCTAATGATTTGTCGAATGTAAGAACCATAATTGCATCGCCGCCAGCTTGTTTACGACCGACTTGCATCGTTGCGATATTGACACCCTGATCTCCGAGAACTTTTCCGACATTCCCGATAACACCTGGTTTATCTGTGTGTTGAATATAAAGCATATTTCCTTCAGGTTCAAAGTCAATTTTAAAGCCGTTTAGGCTGACAATACGAGAGCCGTAATTTTCAATATAGGTTCCGCTAATTGTTAACTCGCGTGTTTCGCTTTTTACTTTGAGGCTAATTAGGTTTGCGTAGCCTAACGTATCTGCAGCGATTTTTTCACCTATTGTGATACCGCGTTCTTTTGCAACTAATAGTGCATTTACTTCGTTGACGGGTAGATCAATTCTTGTTTTGAAGAATCCAGAAAGTAAGCTCTTAGTTAAGATAGAAGTATCGAAATCTAAAGATTCACCAGCATACGTTACTGAAATTTCCTGAATGCCTTCTTTGATGAGTTGAGAAGCAATCATACCTATATGTTGTACAAGTTGATAGAACGGTTGAACTTTATCAAATACTTCTTTAGAAATAGCGGGCAAGTTAATAGAATTAGAAACAGGATTTCCATTCAGATAAGTCAGAACTTCTTGAGCGACTTGAACAGCTACATTTAATTGAGCTTCTTTTGTTGAAGCACCTAAATGAGGTGTTGCAATCACTTGATCAAGCTCTAATAATTTGTGGCCATGCGGCGGCTCTTCAACGAAGACGTCAAGTGCTGCTCCGGCTACTTGTTCTTCGATAATTGCTTCATATAAATCATCTTCATCGATGATTCCACCACGAGCGCAATTTAAGAAATATACGCCTTTTTTACAAGTTTTTAAGTTTTCCTTATTGATTAAACCTCTTGTTTCATTTGTTAAGGGGGTATGCACCGTAATAATATCGGCTTTGGGTAATAGTTCTGCTAACGGTAGGACTGTAACGGCCATCTTCTTAGCACGGTCAGTTGTTAAGAATGGATCAAATACAACAACTTCCATTCCGAATGCTTTTGCACGCTTTGCGAGTTCTCCACCGATACGACCGAATCCAACAATACCAAGTGTTTTTCCGCGGAGTTCAATGCCTGTGAAAGAAGAACGTTTCCATTCTCCAGCCTTTAAAGAAGTAAATGCTTGTGGGATGTGACGGACAAGAGAAGACATCATCGCAAATGTATGCTCACATGTAGAAATGGTATTTCCGTCTGGAGCATTTACAACAACAATTCCACGTTTGGTTGCGGCTGGAATGTCAATGTTATCAACACCAACCCCTGCACGTGCAATAATCTTTAATTGCGGCATGCGTTCCATTAATTCTTCGGTTACTTTTGTTGCACTTCGAACTAGAATTGCATCAATTTGGTCAAGCTGTTTCTCTGCCTCGCCGACGGTTTTTTGAATAAGTTCAATGTGGGTTGCTTCTAATAGGGGTCCTAATCCTTCAGGTTTGATGGCATCTGCTACTAAAATGCGATACACGTCATGAACACCTTCCTAGAAAAAATTATCTTAAATTTCAGTTAATTTTACAATCGGAACGGATAACTGTCAATGTTATGGGAATTAGACAGGGGAGTGTAAAAAGCGAATAAATGTAATATGTGATATATGATTATACGTATTTTCTGATATTTTTATGTAATAAACATTTTTTG